>CAYFSB010000185.1:0-3999 GCA_964345655.1 uncultured Oscillospiraceae bacterium | reverse complement strand
ATGGAGAATACAGAATTCAGAAAAATCATGGCCGCAAACCGGGGAGAGATAGCCATACGAATTTTCAGGGCGAGTCATGATCTGGGTATACATACAGTGGCGGTTTACTCCAATGAGGACGTGAACTCCCTGTTTAGAACGAAGGCTGACGAGGCCTATCTTATAGGCGAAAACAAGAGCCCGCTTGGGGCATATCTGGATATTCCGGGAATTATCGACATGGCGCGGCGGCGGGGCGTAAACGCGATTCACCCTGGCTATGGCTTCCTGTCTGAAAACGCGGATTTTGCAAGAGCCTGTGAGGAGGCGGGGATAAGCTTTATAGGCCCGCCGTCTCAGGTGCTGGCTATGATGGGAGATAAGCTTGAGGCCAAGAAAATTGCAGTGGACTGCGGTGTGCCTACAATACCCGGCACCAAAACGCCTCTGAAGGATGCGGCGGATGCGCTGGAAAAGGCCGAGAGCTTTGGGTATCCCGTTATCTTCAAGGCGGCAGCTGGGGGCGGCGGCCGGGGTATGCGCCGCTGCAACAGCCCTGAGGAGGTGGGTCCCGCCTTTGAGATGGTGAAAAACGAGGCCCGCAAGGCCTTTGCAAACGACAATATTTTTATAGAAAAATATCTTGTGGAGCCAAAGCATATCGAGGTTCAGGTGTTGGCCGATAAATACGGAAATGTGGTGCATCTGGGCGAACGGGACTGCTCATTGCAGCGGCGTTACCAGAAGGTGGTGGAGTTTGCCCCGGCTTTTTCCGTGCCGGAGGAGACCCGCCAGGCTCTCTACCGTGACGCGGTGAAAATAGCAAAGCACGTGGGCTATGAGTCTGCGGGAACGCTGGAGTTTCTGGTGGACAGGGATGGAAATCATTATTTCATTGAGATGAACCCCCGCATACAGGTGGAACACACCGTGATTGAGGTGGTCACCGGAGTGGATATTGTCCGGGCGCAGATCCTCATTGCCGAAGGCTTCCCGCTGTCGTGCGATCTTATAGGCATAAAGGATCAGTCCGATGTGCATATGAACGGATATGCAATCCAGTGCCGCGTCACCACCGAGGACCCGGCCAACAACTTTGCCCCTGAGACAGGCAAGATAAGCTCCTATCGCACACCCGGCGGCTTTGGAATACGCGTGGACAGCGGCTGCGGCGGCGCAGGCACGGAGATATCCCCCTACTACGACTCCCTGCTTGTAAAGATAACCTCCTGGGACAACACCTTTTCCGGCGTCTGTCACAAGGCGGCCCGCGCTCTGGGTGAGGTGCGCGTGAGGGGCGTGAAGACAAATATCCCGTTTGTCACCAATATTCTCACACATCCCACATTCTTGGCCGGAAAATGCTCCACAAAGTTTATCGACGACAGCCCGGAGCTGTTCGAGATAACCGAGTCCAGAGACAGAGCCACCCGCGTGCTGCGCTATATCGCCAATATTCAGGTGGCAAACCCCAACGTGGAGCGGAGCCAGATGGATGCGCCCCGGTACCCGCAGGTGACAGGCGTCAGGGGAGAAGGGCTTAAGCCCATGCTGGACCGGGATGGCCCGGAGGCGCTGTCCAAATGGGTGCTGGCCCAGAAGAAGCTCCTTGTGACCGACACCACCATGCGGGACGCACACCAATCCCTGCTGTCCACCCGTATGCGCACGAGAGACATGCTTAAGGGCGCGGAGGGCACCGGCGAAATATTGGCGGACTGCTTTTCTCTTGAAATGTGGGGCGGCGCCACCTTTGACACGGCATTTCGCTTCCTGCATGAGGATCCCTGGGAGCGGCTTGAAATGCTGCGGAAAAAGATACCGAATATACCTTTCCAGATGCTGCTCAGAGGCGCCAACGCCGTGGGCTACACAAATTACCCCGACAATGTCATCAGAGCCTTTATCGCAGAGTCTGCCAAGGCGGGCATAGATATCTTCCGCGTGTTTGACTCGCTCAACTGGATACCGGGCATGGAGATATCTATAGATGAGATACTCCGGCAGGGCAAGCTGTGCGAGGCCACCATCTGCTACACCGGCGATATCCTTGACCCCAGGAACGATAAATTTACTCTGAACTATTATGTGGGCATGGCCAGAGAGCTGGAAAAGCGCGGCGCGCACATGCTGTGTATAAAGGACATGGCCGGACTTTTAAAGCCCTATGCCGCAAAGCAGCTGGTGGGCGCGCTCAAGCAGGAGATAGGCATCCCGGTGCATCTGCACACCCACGACACCACGGCCAATCAGGTGGCCAGTGTGCTTATGGCGGCGGAGGCCGGAGTGGATGTGGTGGATCTGGCCATATCCTCCATGTCTTCCCTTACCAGCCAGCCCTCCATGAACGCCGTGGTGGCCGCGCTGAAGGGTCAGGAGCGGGATACCGGGCTTGATTTGGACGCGCTCCAGCAGCTCACCGACTATTGGGCGGATGTGCGCCTGAGATACAAGAGCTTTGACAACGGCATCAAGAGCCCGGTCACGGACATATATAAGTATGAGATACCCGGTGGACAGTACACGAACCTGTATCCCCAGGTGCAGTCTCTGGGCCTGGGCAGCCATTTCCAGCAGGTCAAGGAGATGTATAAGCGTGTAAACGACATGCTGGGCGGCATAGTAAAGGTTACGCCCTCCTCCAAGGCGGTGGGAGATATGGCCATATTCATGGTGCAAAATGATCTGACTCCGGAGAACATTTTGGAAAAGGGCGCGGAGTTGAGCTATCCGGACTCTGTGGTGGCCTATTTCAAGGGCATGATGGGTCAGCCCTCATGGGGCTTCCCGAAGGAGCTGCAGAAGATAGTGCTGAAGGGGGAAGAGCCCGTCACCTGCCGTCCGGGGGAGCTGCTGCCGCCGGTGGATTTTGACGCGGCCCGCGCTGAGGTATCAAAGTTCCTGCCAAACCCCTCAGATCAGATGCTCATATCCTGGTGTCTGTACCCCAAGGTTGTGGAGGAATACTGCCGCCACCGGAAGGAATACGGCTACATCATGCGCATGGGCAGCCATGTGTTCTTCAACGGCCTTGCAGTGGGGGAAACCAACAGGATAAACATTGAAGACGGCAAGACGCTGGTGATAAAATATCTGGGTCTGGGCGACCAGAATGACGACGGCACCAGAAACGTCCACTTTGAGCTGAACGGCTCCCGGCGGGACGTGGTGGTACCGGACCCCTTTGCCACTGTCACCGCGAAACCCACCGTGTTTGCGGACCCTGCGGACAAGAGCCAGGTCGGCTCCAGTATTCCCGGCATGGTCTCCAAGATAAGCGTGAAAAAGGGAGACAAGGTGGAGGCCAATCAGGTGCTGGCAATTATCGAGGCTATGAAGATGGAGACCAGTGTCACAGCCAGAATGCCCGGCACTGTGGAGAGCGTGTTTATCACGGAGGGCACCACCGTCAAGGGTGGAGAGCTGTTGATGACTATTGCCGGAAGCTGAGAAATGATCCCCGGTCTTCACAGCCGGGCTTTGGCGGACCGATACTGCGCTTATATACAAACGACAGCACAGGGACAGATCAAAAGGATCTGCCCCTGTGCTGATTTGCGGCGTAACTGTTAACAAACAGATAAATATAAAAGAGTGTTTTACATTATCGAAAAAAAGTTGTATTATATCGGCGTGTAAAATAAAGGCATGAATCCGGGATGATCTGTGACCCGGAGGGTATTAACAGCGACAGAGGTGAGAATATGGAACAGACAGGCGCACTGTTCACTATAGGACCGGTGGAGGTGTCCGGAGTTGTCGTCACATCCTGGGTGATAATTGCGGCGCTGGCCCTGCTTTCGTGGCTTGCCACACGGCGGCTCAAGGAGGTGCCGGGTCCACTGCAATGTGCGGCGGAGCTGGCAGTGGGCGGATTGCAGAATTTTTTCGGCGAGACGCTGGGCAAAGAGAAAATGCGCAAATACTTTCCAATATTTGCAACGTTTTTTATTTTTATAATAGTATCTAATTACTCGGGGCTGCTGCCCGGAGCGGGACAGATAAGCGGCTTTGCGGTGC
>CAYFSB010000184.1:0-4004 GCA_964345655.1 uncultured Oscillospiraceae bacterium | reverse complement strand
ACACCCGAGGCGCCAGTCGAGGATGCTGCCGTTGAGGCCTTTGAGGAGGCTCCCGTTCTGAGCGTTCCTGTGGTATTAGAGGATATAGGTGAGACACCGGGCGGCGAAGAGATATTCTCAGCACCCCGCCGCAGGCCCAAAGTCTTTCTGCTGATACTTTTCATCATTTTGGCCCTGCCCATAACGCTTTTGGGCGTTTTACTGCTGCTTATTCCCACGATCTTGTTCCTGGCGCTGGCAGTGTCTGTCATAGGCTCCGGCTCCGCCGTACTCATTGCTTCATTCAGCGGCTTTGCCGTGTTTGCGGACATTCTGGTTATGCTGGGCGCGGCACTGGTCATTTTGGCGCTAGGGCTGCTGTTCCTGTGGCTTTTCATCTGGTTTATAGGCGGCGCGATAGCCGGGCTTATCCGCGGTGTTATTCAGCTGGGCGGTAAATGGTGTTACAAGGAGGTGCCGGCAGTATGAAAAAAGGATGGAGACTCATTGTCATCATCGTCCTTGTGGCTGTGCTGCTGGGTGCGGTATGTATCGGCGTAGGCATGATGACCGGCGCGGATATGGAACGTATCTATTCTGTAGTGGACAACCGCTACCATGTGACCGAGTATTACGAATACGCCATGCAGGTTATGGACATCCTCAAAACAGAGGTCTTCTGAAAATACCGACACCCGCCGTTTCAGACGGCGGGGCTGCCTGCTAAAGAACCCAGTTGCGAGTTATACCGCAACTGGGTTCTGGGCATATAGTGGGTAAAAGTACCGCCTCAGCTTTTCTATTCCTTTACTCCCCCCGCGGTCATACCCATAACAATATATTTTTGGAAAACCAAAGTTATTATCACGGGAATAAGCGACCCGATAACACCTGCGGCAGAAATCATGCCATAGTCTATGGTAAACTTTCCGTTAAACTCGGCGATAGCCACCGTCATAGTCTTTGATACAAGGCTGGAGGTGAAAATAAGAGATAAGAAGAATTCATCCCAACTCATCAAAAACGCCAATATGCCTGTAGCTATGGCACCCGGTCTGGCCATTGGGACAAAAATATATATAAGAGTCTGGAATCTGGTAGCGCCGTCTATCTCAGCGGCTTCCTCATATGCTTTGGATATACCACCGAAAAATCCCTGCATCACCCATATTATGAATGGGATAATGAACGACAAATAAAGTATTATCAGCCCCAGCTTGGAATCCAAAAGGCCCGCCGCCTTGAACATTTTGTACATTGGAATTACCAGCGCAACAGGCGGCAACATATACGTGAACAGGGTTAAGAGCATAAGCTCATCCCTGCCTCTGAATCTCAGTCTGGCAAAGGCATAGGCCGCCAGAGAACCTATGACCAGCGACAAAGCAGTAACGCATATAGCAACTATAGCGCTGTTGTACAGCGCCCGCCGAAAAATGAAGGCAGCGTCGCTTGAATTCATATTCTGAAAAATCTGCCTGTATCTTTCAAAGGTCACGTCTCGCGGGACAAGACTCAGCGGATGAGCGGACAAATCTTTGTGATACATTATGCTTGTAAAAAACATCCACACGATCGGCGCAAGGATGACTGCTGCCAAAAGCAAGCCTAAAATCGTATACAATGTTTTCTGGCGACGCCTTGTTCGGCTTATGCCATTTATTCTCCGTCTCATTTGCTGTTGCCCCCTCTCCGCATCATTTTAACATATACAAGCGTCATCATAGCTACTGTGAGGGCAATTAAATAAGAATAGGTAGCGGCCTGTGAATAGTTCAAATGTTGGAATGCCTTCAGATAGGCATCATACATAAGCGTTTTCGTGGCGTTGGAGGGGCCTCCCCTCGTCATCAGATAGAACAAGTCAAATGCCTTGAACTTCTCAACCACCCTCATAACAACTATTACGATAATTGTAGGCTTGAGTTCCGGCAGAGTAAGAGTAAAAAATCTCTGTACGGCGTTTGCACCGTCTACCATAGCCGCTTCATGTATTGTCCTGTCAAAGCCCTGAAGAGCCGCAAGAAAGAATATCACGGCAAGGGGTGTCATCTTCCAGGAATCAGCAATAATAATTGTATTCATCGCGGTGGATGGATTTCCCAGCCAGCTTTGAAAGTTGGGTATAATATTCAGCCGCATAAGTATCTCATTGAAGACTCCGTGTTCACCGTTAAATATCAGTTTCCAAAGACTGCCGTTCACAACAGTCGGCAAAGCCCAGGGAATAATTATTATAGCCCTGAGAAACTTTACACCGGGAAAGCTTTCGTTTATCAGAAGCGCAATCAGCAAACCCATTACGGTTTCAATCAGCCTCGACGCCGCAGTGTAATACAGGGTTCGTCCCATATCCCCCCAGAACTCTCCGGAGGATAAGGCCTCTATATAAAAATGCAGACCTCTGAAGCTTCCCACCTGTGAGCTCATACCCAGTTTGCCGTAAAAACCCATTTCCATGGCGTACTGAAATGATCCTGGCTCATTACCGGGGATCGTGTTGCCCTCAGCATCGCTCCACTCATCCATATTAAAGCAGTGTTCAAACCTTTGTAGAGCATGACGCAAACTGCGGTGCTCTGGCAGAGAGCTGGTTTGGCAACTATCCACACGACAGCACAGTTATCTATATAGCGGCTGACAAGGGCATTGGCGCCGGTATGGTTATAAATGGCAAAGTTTATACCGGTCGAGACGGGTTTGCCGGTGATTTGTTTCTTGATACCATAAAAAAGACTCTTCGGCAATATCTGATGGAAGATGTTTTTAATGGTCTTGAGATAAGGACATCCCAGCAAGATGTTGATCCCGTTCTGCTTGGGGCAAGCGTTATTGCTTTTGACAACTTGCTGCAGAGTCCGTCCTCCAACTTTAAAACCAACTGAAGGAGGCATGAGCATGCCGTTTTATCTCGGTGTTGACATTGGTACAACCGGATTAAAAAGCATAGTGGCGGATGTGCATGGCGCTATTCTTGGCAAAGCTTACATGGCATATCCCATCAATACGCCTGAGTCTCTTTTTGCGGAGCAAGACCCTGCGTACTGGTATACTGCACTTAAACGCACTGTAAAGCAAGCCGTACAGCAGGCTGGAGTATGCGCAAATCAGGTGGCCGGCATTGGCCTATCTGGGCAAATGCACGGGACAGTGTTGCTGGACAAGCAGCAAAAGCTGCTCTATCCCGCTATTATATGGTGCGATCAGCGCTCCACCGAAGAGGTCGCCCTTATACGAGAAAACTTTTCGGATGAGGAGCTTTGCAGGCTTGTACAAAACCCTGTTGCTACCGGCTTCCAGATAAGCTCTCTGCTGTGGCTGAAAAAGCATAAGCCTGAGATATACGACAAGGTACGGCATGTGCTTTTGCCAAAGGATTATATAAGATATCAGCTGACTGGCATACTGGGCACTGAGGCCTCAGACGCCTGCAGCACTTTAATGTATGATTGTATCCGCCATAACTGGAGTACACCCATATTGGACCGTTTTGGCATTGACAAAGAAATTCTTCCGAATTGTGACCATTTATCCTGTGAAATTGCCGGAACCTTGACAGAAGCTACGGCGAAAGAATTAGGGCTGCTGCCGGGTACTTTCGTAGTATACGGCGGCGGAGATCAGCCAATGCAGGCTATTGGAAACGGCGCCGTTACCAGCGAACGGGCAGTTTTAACCCTGGGTACCGGGGGGCAGATATTTATTCCAACCAGCGAACCGAAGCCGGATAAGCAGCTGCGTATTCATAGTTTTTGCCATGCCGAAGCAGATACATGGTACAATCTCGGTGCAATCCTCAACTGTTGTTTGGCTCAAAATTGGGTGCACAAAAATTTGTTTAATATTTCCGATATAAATCAGGCGGATTTTCTGGCCTCCTCCGCTCCGGCCGGAAGCCATGGCATGTTTTTCCTTCCATACCTCAGCGGTGAACGCACACCTTATATGAACCCCTTTGCGAAGGGAATATTTTGGGGCATGTGTCTCAGCCATTCCAGAGAGGATATGCTGCGCTCGGTAATTGA
>CAYFSB010000183.1:2604-4061 GCA_964345655.1 uncultured Oscillospiraceae bacterium | reverse complement strand
GCATCGGCCATATCCCGAAACAGCTTATGAAGCTCATAACTCTCAGGCGTGATGTGCTCCGTATGGAGAAACTCATCGCCTATCATGTTGCCGTTGGTGCCGATAAGCCCAACCTTGGCGTTGAGCTCGCACTCCAGAAGATGCTTCATCAGATAGCTGGATGTAGTCTTGCCGCTGGTTCCGGTTATGCCTATCATGGTCATCTCTCCGGCGGGGTTGCCGAAAAATTCCCTGCTTGCCAGCGCCAGACCCAGACGGCAGTCGTCAGTCTGGATATATGGTATGTCTGTTTCCGGCGGTGTCTCGCAGAGCACTGCGGCAGCTCCCCCGGCGGCAGCCTTGGCTATATACCTGTGTCCGTCGGACTCAAATCCCCGCACTGCCACAAACAGGTCACCGGGCTGTATGCAGCGGGAGTCATAGCATATGCCGGTGATATCAATATCCATTTTTGCGCTGCCGGAAACGACCTTAATATTTTTTACTATTTCTGCAAGTTTCATGTCTTTACCTCTCAGTATTTGCCCAGCATCCAGTCATCGCTGCTTATAAGCGTCACCTCTATGACGCCGCCATGGCCTATTTTTGTTCCGGCGGCTATGCTCTGGGTGCTGACTGTCTGCTTTTCAGCGTCCGTTACCGGACTTACCGTCTGTATATATATGCCATAGTATGACAGAGTATCTCTCGCCTCAATGTAACTCATACCGGACAGGTCAGGTACCACCTCCACATCCTGTGAAGGCTCCGCGCCAAGATAGACTATCACCTGTGTCCCGGCGGCTATGCTCACACCGGCTTTGGGAAGCTGCGCTGTCACTGTGGTGCCGCTTCCTATACTGCGATAGTTCAGCCCCACTCCGCTGAGTCTGTCAACGGCTTCGCTCAGTTCAAGCTCCGTCAACTCCGGCATCTGCACATCCATGTTCTCCGCCTCTTCTCCGCTTATCTCCGGCTCAACGCCCAGATAAGGAAGAATGTCGGCCATCATGTTGCCCACCACCGGCGCCGCCATCTGTCCGCCGCTCACATATATGCCTGACTTGGCGGATGGAGTACCCAAAAATACCAGGATCGCTATCTGCGGATCATCCGCCGGGGCAAAACCGATAAAGGAGACAATATATTCCTTTTCCCCGGTCTGTGCCTCAAGGCTGACCTTCTCGCTGGTGCCGGTCTTGCCGCCGATGCGGTACCCGGCCACTGCCGCGTTTCTACCTGTGCCGTTATTTGGATCGCCTACCACCTGCTCAAGTATTCCCCTGACTGTGGCGCTGGTCTCGGCGCTTACGACCTGCCTGACCAGTGTGGGCTTTCTCTCATATGCCACCGTCCCGTCGCTGTTGAGCATCTGACGCACCACATAGGGCTGCATCAGATTTCCGCCGTTTACGCAGGCGCTTACAGCGGTAATAAGCTGAAGCGGCGTAATGGTAAAAGTCTGGCCGAAGGATGCC
>CAYFSB010000183.1:0-2594 GCA_964345655.1 uncultured Oscillospiraceae bacterium | reverse complement strand
GAAGGTATTCTGGCTCCACCAGATACTGCCGCTCTCTCCGGCAAGATCTATGCCTGTTGTGGCGGTGAGATTTTCGTCCGGGTCCTCTGTTATGTTCAGAAAGCCGAAGGCTTCGCAGTATTTGTAGAAGTTCTCCGCCCCCACACGCTGCCCGATGTTCACAAAGGCCACATTGCAGGAGTGCTGCGCCGCCTCTGTAAGAGTCTGCGAGCCGTGCCCGCCGCTTTTCCAGCAGCGTATTGGGCTGGTGCGGCCTATGACATTTACAGTTCCCCCACAGTAAAAGCTGCTGTTTAAATCTACGACTCCCTCTTCAAGGGCCATTGTCAGGGTAATTATTTTAAAGGTCGAGCCAGGCTCATAGGTGTCTGAAAGCGCCTTGTTGCGCCACTGCTTCGCCTGCGCCTCGCTGAGGAGCTTTTGAGCCTCCTCTGTGCTCTCGGCGGCATCTATGGCTGAGTGGGCCTCCTGACTCACATCAAGAAAATTATTCAGATCATAGCCGTCCAGCGACGCAATTGCCAGCACCGCGCCCGTGTTAACGTCCATGACGATGGCGCCCGCGCCGTTTTGTATGTCGTAGTCCTCCACCGCCTGCTTCAGGTGCTTCTCCACATAGTATTGGATGGTGGAGTCAATGGTGGTTACAATATCATAGCCTTCCTGACCCGGATAGTATTCTTCAAACTGGGAAAACAACAGGTCTGTGCCGTAGGCGTTGGTTGCTCTCACTGTCCTGCCGGCAGTGCCTGCCAGCGCGGAGTCATACTGGGCCTCAATTCCCTCAAGCCCATAGTTGTCTGTGCCGACAAAGCCTATCACATGACAGGCCAGCGTAGAGTGAGGAGAGTAGCGTTTGGTGTCGGTCTCAAGCCGCACACCTCGAAGGCCATACTCGTTTTTGAACTCGCGCACCTTGTCGGCCGTCTCCTGCTCCACCTTCCGTGCCACTGTCACATACCATGAGCCTGTGCGTGAGGCTTTTTCCAGCACATCCTCATATTTGAGGTCCAGTATCTCGGAAAGCTTCCGGGCTATAAGCTCCTTGTCCTCGCCGTAGAGCTCGATCTCTGCCGGGCTCAAATATATGTTGTCCACAGAGGCGCTCACAGCCAGGGCATTCATATTAGTGTCGTATATCACGCCCCTTGAGGCGGAGCTTGTGGCCTCCCTGAGCTGCTGCTCAATGGCAAGCTGCTCATAGTATTCATGATCCGCTATCTGTAATTTATACAGCCGGGCCAAAAGCACCAAAAATGCGGCAATGCCGCACACTGCCATCAGAAACAGGGTGCGGCGGAGCATTTGCCGGTTTGGTCCTGAGGCATTTTCGCTTCGATTTAAGTTCTCAGACATGTTGCACTCCCGCATTATGAATATACTCGCCTGCGCAAAAGCGTCTGCGGCCACTATATTTATATTCTGCGGCTTATCCAAATACCCCACATGCCCCGATTTTATGTGCCATCTTCCGGGTATTCTATATAAATTATCTGACTTGGAGCGCAGCGCTGCATACCCAGCACCTCTGTTGCGTAGCGCTCTATCTCCTCAAGGCTGATGCTGTTTTCATACTCGGCCCGGAGTATTCCGTTTTGGGTTTTACGCTGTGCTACCTGGGTCTCAAGCTTTGCGGCTCTGTCATTTACTGCGGCAAGCTTTATTGAGGTCAGCAGCGACAGCACCAGCAGCGCCGCTGAAAAGCACAGCACCACCACTCTGAACAGCTTTTCGCCGATTTGCTTCACTAAAAATCACACTCTCTCTGCTACACGCAGTTTTGCGCTTCGGGAGCGTGGATTTCTCTCTATCTCATCCTCGCCTGGCAATATTGGTTTTCTATACACACTTTTCAGGCTCTTTACAAAGCCGCAGGTGCATATTGGCGCCTCTCTGGGACAGGTACAGCCGTTTTCTCTTGCGGCGATTCCGCTTTTCACTATTCTGTCCTCAAGAGAATGGAAGCTGATAACGCAGAGCCTTCCGCCCACATTCAGCTTGTCCGGTGCGGTATCCATCATGGTTGCAATCGCGCCCAACTCGTCGTTCACTGCTATACGTATGGCCTGAAAGCTGCGCTTTGCCGGGTGCTGCTTTTCCCTGAGAGCAGCGGCAGGCATGGCGCTCTTAATTATATCCACCAGCTCCAGCGTTGACTCTACGGGTTTTTTCTCTCTTGTGGCAAGTATAGCGCCTGTGATCCTTCTGGCGTAGCGCTCCTCGCCGTAGTCCCAGAAAATGCGGTTTAGCCTCGCCTCGCTCCAGGTGTTTACCACATCATAGGCCGAGAGCGCCGAGGACGAGTCCATGCGCATGTCAAGCGGCGCATCGCTCATATAAGAAAAACCCCGCTGCGCTTCGTCCAGCTGTGGCGACGAAACGCCGAGGTCAAAAAGCATACCGTCCGCGCCGTCTATGCCCAGAGAATCAAGAATGGCTGCGGCATCGCAGAAATTGCCATGCACCAGCGTCACTCTGTCTCCAAACGGCGCCAGTCTGTGCCCAGCCCGTTCTATGGCCGTCTCGTCTCTGTCTATGCCGATAAGCCGGCCTGTGGTAAGGCGCGAGGCTATCTCATAAGAATGGCCGCCCAT
>CAYFSB010000182.1:0-4068 GCA_964345655.1 uncultured Oscillospiraceae bacterium | reverse complement strand
GCCGATATTGTCATAATAGCCGCGCACCGCGTCAATAAGTTCAGGCACACCGGGGGAGGGGGCATACGCCAGAACTGGCTGATTGAAATCTTTCAGCGCC
This sequence comes from uncultured Oscillospiraceae bacterium, assembly GCA_964345655.1. GTDB lineage: Bacteria > Bacillota > Clostridia > Oscillospirales > Oscillospiraceae > Limivicinus. The sequence goes on along the minus strand of CAYFSB010000182.1, from coordinate 3,968 downwards.
TGATAATAGGCATCGGGAGTTATGATGTCGGGTTGGCCGATGTTCAGGTGATATATTTTCATGCCGCGGCTGACGGCATCTGCCGCTTCACCGTTAAACTTGCGCATTGGTGAAAGGCCGCATCGCTCCATCTTGGACGAGAATTTCATGATAAATCCCCCTTGTTTTAGAATAATTTATATTTATACCACAAATTGGCTGCTCATTCAATAGCCGGAGAAAAATTCCGTCATATTATTATGCCCGGCTTGCCAGACTATGTGTATTTTGATAAAATAGCACAAGACAATGAAAGGAGGGCGGAGCATGCTGAGACTGATAACCGGCAAAGCCGGCACCGGCAAAACCGCGGCGGTGATTGCCGAGATAGGCCGGGCCGTGGACGAAAAGCGCAGCGGCAATATACTCATTGTGCCTGAACAGTACAGCCATGAGGCGGAGCGGGAACTCTGCGCCGCCTGTGGAGACAGTCTGTCCCTGTATGCGGAGGTGTTCAGCTTTACGGGACTGGCCCGGAGGGTGATGACCGAACAGGGCGGCGCGGCGGAGCCATATCTTGACAAGGGCGGCAGACTGCTGTGTATGGCGCTGGCGCTGACTGCCGCAGGATCGCGGCTGAAAGTATACACGGCGGCCCAGCGTAAGGCGGAGCTGCAGGCGCTGCTGCTCTCCGCTATAGATGAGCTTAAAACCGCCTGCGTGACGCCCGAACAGCTTGAGGCGGCCGCGGCCGCCTGCGGCGGGGGACTTGGGGACAAGCTCCATGACCTGGCCCTCATTGCCGGGGCCTATGATGCAGTGGTGGCAAACGGCCGCGCCGACCCCGCCGACAGGCTGACGGTGCTGGCAGATAAGATAGGCCAAAGCGGACTTGGGGCCGATACTCACGTGTATGTGGACGGCTTTATTGATTTTACATATCAGGAGCATAAGGTGCTCCATGAGCTGCTCAAAAAAGGCGTACAGCTCACAGTATGCCTGACAGTGGATTCTCTTGACGGGGACAACGAGATATATGCCCTCTCACGCAGAGCCTGCCGCCGGCTTCTGGCGGAGGCAAAGGAACTGGAGACGGAGACGGACATTCAGACTCTGGACTCCGGCGCGGAAAAGGCAGACCCGCTGAGTTTTTTTGCCGACAATATGTTCAGCTATTCAGCTGCCCGCTATGAAAGTGAGACCGCGCCAATCGAGCTGCGCGCTGCCGAGAGCATCACGGCGGAGTGCGAATTTGCGGCGGCCCGCGCCATTGAGTTGGTTCGGGACCGGGGCTGCCGCTGGCGGGACATTGCCATAGCGGTAAGAGGCTTTGACGACTATCGGAGCACGCTTAGGAGTGTTTTTGACCACTATGGGGTGCCGCTGTTCATAAGCCGCCGCAGCGAACTGCTCACGAAGCCCCTACCCGCGCTTATTTCAGGTGCCTATGAGATAATAGAGGGCGGCTGGGATGTAGATGACCTGATAAGCTATATGGGCACTAATCTCACAGGACTTTCCCCAGATGAGGCCGATGAACTTGGGGGATACATCTATAAATGGCAGCTGAGAGCAGAGGCCTGGGAGCGGCCGGGAGTCTGGCGGCAGCACCCTGACGGCTACGGCGGCGAATATGATCAGGCGGCTGAGGAGCGGCTGGCGCGGATAAACGAGCTGCGCATAAGGCTTTCAACGCCGCTGCTGGACTTCCAGCGCCGCAGCCGGGATGGGACTACGGCGGAAGCTCAGGCGGCCGCATTGGCGGAGTTTTTGAGAGAGCTTAAGCTACCTGACCGGCTTCAGGAGAGAGCAGAGGAACTGGAGCGCTCAGGCCGGGAGGAGCTTGCCCAGGAATATCACCAGCTCTGGGAGATTGTGGTATCCGCCATTGAACAGAGCGCGGCCGTTCTGGGCGATACGGAGATGGACGCGGAGAGCTTTGGCAGACTGTTTATGCTTATGCTCTCAAAATATGACATAGGCACAATACCTGTCTCTCTTGACAGAGTCTCGGCCGGGGACTTTGACAGGATGCGCCGCCGCAGCATAAAACAGCTGATCGTGCTTGGCTGCAGCGATGACAGACTGCCAAGGGCGGAGGAGACTGCCGGAGTATTCTCCGAGGATGAGCGAAACCGCCTGCTGGAGATGGAAATAGACCTGGGCGGCGGCGGGGAGAGCGAGCTGTGGCGGGAGTTCTCTCTGATATATAATTGCCTCAGCCTGCCCGCCGAGGGACTCACTATGAGCTATTCCGTCTGCGGTACAGATGGAGAGGCGCTGCGCCCGGCGTTCGTTTTCAACAGAGCGGGAGCGCTGTTTGACCTTAAGGTTATCCCTGTAGATATAAACGACGCGAGGCTGTCTGCCCCGGCGCCCGCTTTGACGCTGGCCGCAAACGCCGTGCGGGGAGGCGGAGAGACAGAGGCGGCGGCAGCGGAATATTTTCGCCGGAGCCAGCCGGAGCGTTTTGAAATTTTAGAGGCGGCGGCTCAGATGAGTCGGGGACGGCTGTCTCCGGGCGCGGTGGAGGCCATGTACGGCAGCCGCCTGAAGCTGAGCGCGTCCAGAATAGATAAATTCTCCTCCTGCAAATTTGCCTATTTCTGCCAGTATGGACTTAAGGCAAAGCCCTATGAGCCCGCGGGCTTTACGCCCCCGGAGATAGGCACATTTATGCACTATGTGCTGGAAAACACCGCGAGAGAGGTAAAAGAGCAGGGCGGGTTCTCCGCCGTGCCCGATGAGCGGCTGCGCGATATTACCGACAGGCATGTGCAGGAATATGTACATACGGAACTGAATGACTTTCAGGAGAAAAGTGCCCGATTCGTGTATCTTTTTAAAAGATTGAGCGGGGATGTGCATCAGGTGGTGCAGGATATGGCAGATGAGCTGCGCCGCTCAGACTTTCAGCCACTGGATTTCGAGCTGGATTTTGCCAGGGCTCAGGACCTGCCGCCCATAGAGCTTGGCAGCGACAGCGACGCACTTTCGCTTACAGGCGTAGCTGACAGAGTGGACGGCTGGCTCCATGAGGGAAAGCTGTATCTGCGCATTGTGGACTACAAGACCGGAAAAAAGAAGTTTTCCATATCGGATGTATGGTATGGCATGGGAATACAGATGCTGATGTATCTGTTTGCGCTGAGTGCCGGGGGAGAAAACCGCTATGGCCATGAGATAGTCCCGGCCGGGGTGATGTATGTGCCCGCCAGAAACGCCATGCTCTCCCTGCCCAGAGACCTGAGAGGAGAGGATGCGGAGAAAAAGCGCGCGGAGCAGCTCCGGCGCAGCGGCCTTGTGCTGGATGACCAGACGCTGATAGAGGCCTGGGAGCGCGGCGATGACAAGCGGTATATACCTGTGAAGTTCAAGGGCGGAGTCCCGTCGCCGGACTCGGTGGCCTCTCTTGAGCGGCTGGGCCTGCTGTCAAAGCATATAAAGCAGAGCCTGAGCCATATGGCCCAGGAGCTCCACGAGGGCTGCATTGCGGCCGATCCCTATTATCGGAGCCAGCAGGAGAACGCCTGCCTCAACTGCGACTTTTTTGACGCCTGCCACTTCTCGGACGGAGAGAATGGGGAGAGCTGCCGCTATATGCCGAAGCTCACGGAGAACAAGGCCTGGGGGCTTATGGAGGGAGAGGCGGAAAATGAGTGATTTCAAGCCTACGGCGGCTCAGGCCGCCGCGATAAATACCCGCGGCAGCGCGGTGCTGGTATCCGCGGGAGCGGGCAGCGGCAAGACAAAGGTGCTGACGGAGCGTCTGATGAGCTATGTCTGTCAGGGGGAAAATCCGCCGGATCTGGACAGCTTTCTGATAATAACCTTTACCCGTGCCGCCGCCGGTGAGCTGCGGGGCAGAATAATGGAGGAGCTGTCCGCTGCGCTGGCCGCAGACCCCGGAAACCGGCGCCTTCGCCGACAGAGCGCCCTGTGCCAGCGGGCGCAGATAGGAACCATACACAGCTTTTGCGCCGCGCTTT
>CAYFSB010000181.1:0-4075 GCA_964345655.1 uncultured Oscillospiraceae bacterium | reverse complement strand
CAAGACCCACACCGGCGCCGCCACCGGCAGCAGGCTGCTGTGCAGCTGCAAAAGCGCCCATATGTACAGCAGATGCCCCAGCGCGAAGGCCAGCGTACCCAGCGCAAACATCATATCGTGCTTTTCCTTATACAAAAACCGCAGCGCCAGAAGCTGATCTCCCGCGAGGCCCAGTACAAGCCCTGCGGCCACCCGCCACCCAAAGCCGCTGTTTTTGCAGCCAAGCGCCAGCATAAGCCCCACCGCCACAAAGCACAGTCCGGCGATGCCCTTATACAGGAAGGCGCTTTTGTAGTCCTGTGCCTGGCAGGCGCTGAGAAAATAATGGGCGCAGAGTGCGCAGCCCAGCACCGCCGCCGCGGAGAATATGGCCGTGGCAGTGTTCATATCGTGTCCTCCATGCGTTTTGTCCCTCTCTGGGTCTAAATAATAATATCATCACATGTAGTTTCTGTAAACAAAATATCGTCGATTAATAAAATCAGCCCGGAACCTTTCCGGATTTCTTCCGTCACAATGACATATAAACCGGAAAAAACTGTATTTGGAGGACAATAATTATGAAAAGGTTCACCGCTCTTATTTTGGCTCTGCTTATGGCTCTCTCCCTCTGCGCCTGCGGCTCCAAATCCGCCGACGGCACCGCGGCCGACACCGCCGAATATGGCTACGCTCCTCAGGAGGCGGCTGCGGAATCTGTCGGGGCTAACTCCTCCGGCTTTGCCATGGCCGACAAGGCAGCCGCTTCCGCTTCCGGCCGCGAAAGCTCAGACCTGCCTGACGAAAACCCCGAAAAGATAATCTACTCCGCCGACGTGACCGTAGAGACCACCGTTTTTGACGACACGCTCTCCGCGCTGGACGCGCTGGTAAAAGACTGCGGCGGCTGGGTGGAATCCAGCAGCATCAACGGCGCCAACTATTACAGCCAGTCCCGCGGCTATGCCAGCACCCGCAGCGCGGACTATACCCTGCGCATACCCAGCGGGAAGTTCGACTCCCTTATGAATAGTCTCACCACCTTGGGCAACGTGCCCTACAGCTATACATATACGGAAAATGTCAGTTCCCAGTACTATGACGTTCAGGCCCGGCTCACAGCCTATACCACCCAGGAGGCACGGCTGCTGGAGATGATGGAGCAGGCGGAGACCGTGGCCGACATCATCACAATAGAGGACAGACTCACGGAGCTTCGTTATCAGATAGAGAGCCTCCAGTCCACCCTGAACAACTGGGATCGCCGCGTCAGCTACAGCACAGTGAATCTGAGCGTCCAGGAAGTCTCCGAATACAGCCCCGACAGCGAGGCAGGCTATGGACAGCAGCTCTGGCTGGCGCTCACCGGCGCGCTGAAGGATATGGGCGAATTTTTCAAGAATCTGCTGGTATTTCTGGTCTCAGCCCTGCCCACGCTTATAATTCTGGCCGTCCTTCTGGTGATATTGCTCCCACTCATAAAGAAGCAGCGGGCAAAGCGCAGGGCAAAAAAGCAGGCAAAGGACGCCCCCGATACCTCCGCCGGCAAATAAGCATAAACCCCCGCCCTGCATTATAATATAAAAAGCAAAAACTGCCGCAGCCTGACAAAAACGAATTTTGACAGGCTGCGGCAGCTTTTTTCGCATTTCGCCGCAGGCCCGGCGCCTACAGCTCCCTTATGAGCCGCTCCAGCTCATTTGAAAACATTCCTATATGCACCCCGTCCGCAAAGCGGTGGTTCAGCTCAAGGGACAGGCCCAGGATCCTGCGGCCATTGTCCTCCCGGTATTTGCCCCAGCTTATCCGGGGCACCGCATCGTCTCTGTCCATGTCCCGCTCATTTGTAAGCGCGGTCAGCTCCACCCAGGGCAGACAAGAAAAATAGATAAGCGCCGCGCCGCTGCCTGCGGGCTCAATAAAACAGCGCTGGTTCCGGCTCTTCTCCCCGGCGGCTGCGCAAAAGCGGGCCATGTCCTCCTCCATGGGCAGCGTCACAATATAAAAGAACTCCGAATCTTTTTTTATATCCGTGAAGCTGGGCATACGCTCATCCCAGCGGACTATCTCCCCCCCATCCAGAGCATAGTGGAAGGCCTCTACGCTGTTGACAGCTCTGGTGCACAGCCAGACAAGCGCGTAATAAAACGACAGCCCCCGCATTTTCACATGTTCATATAGCCCTGTCACATCCAGATTGAAGCTCACGCTGTAAAACGGGTCGGACTCGGTGGAGAAAAACTCAAATATCTCCCGTCTGGGCCAGCTGTCGTAATCTATCCTCTTCATATCTCCTGCTCTCGTATCTTTTGTTTCCAGCACTTGTGGCACATGGCCATATAGCTGTCGTTTCCGCCCAGAAAGACCTGGTCTCCGTGGGTCACGATATGTCCGCTCTCATCCAGGCGGGCATTTACCGTGGCCTTGCGGCCGCAGGCACAGACAGTCTTTATCTCGGTGATGGAGTCCGCCAGCTCCATGAGCCGCCCGCCCCCCGGGAAAAAGTGGGTGAGAAAATCCGTTCTCAGTCCGAAGCACAGCACCGGCAGATCCTCGTCGTCCACCAGCTCCCGGAGCTGGTCTATCTGTCCGGGAGTAAAGAAATGGGCCTCATCGGCGATTATCACGTCATGCTTCCCGGCCCGGCGGTATTCCTCCGCCACATTCTGCTCCGGTGTTATCACCACTGCACTGCACTCCAACCCTATACGGCTGCGGATAAGCTCCGCCCCGTCTCTGGTGTCCACGCTGGGTTTTATGAGCCAGACGCTCATGCCCAGCTCCTCATAGTTAAATTTTGTTATCAGTGCCTGAGCCGTTTTGGACGAGCCCATGGCTCCGTATTTAAAATATAGCTTTGCCATCTGTCTTTCTACTCCTTTTCAAGGTGTGCTCTGACCCGCTCCATAACCATCTCCATGGCCACCTGGTTGTGGCCGCCCTCCGGGATGATAATATCCGCGTTGCGTTTGCTGGGCTCCACAAACTGCTCGTGCATGGGCTTGACCGTTGTGAGATACTGGTTCACAACACTGTCAAGACTGCGGCCTCTGTCCCGCACATCCCGCACGATACGGCGGAGTATGCGCACGTCGGCATCGGTGTCCACATATATTTTTATATCCATCTCCCTGCACAGCTCTCTGCTCTGGAAAATGAGTATCCCCTCCACTATGACCACCTTGGCCGGATATACAGTGACGGTTTTATCGGTACGGTCATGAATGGAGTAGTCATACACCGGGCAGGATACCCTGTGTCCCTTTTTCAGCTCCCTGACCGCCTCAACCAGCATGTCCGTGTCAAAGGAATCAGGATGGTCATAGTTGAGCATGGCACGCTGCTCGTATGGCATGTCATGGTGGGCCTTGTAATAATTGTCATGATATATTACCGATACGTCTTTCCCGAAACGCTGCATCAGTTTCCTTGTAATTGTGGTTTTGCCGCTGCCGGTACCTCCGGCTATGCCTATCACCATCACGTCGCTCATAGCTCTCCGCCCCCGAAAAAATTATTTCTCTTTTCATAATATCATATATGTCTCTGCGTTTCAATTTGACTTTTGTGTTTTTCTCTCATATAATTATTGGCAGACAAATTGTAAATCCAAAACAGGAGGATAAAAAAATGTCCATTCCTACCCCCCATATCGGCGCGAAAAAAGAGGACATCGCAAAGACGGTCCTCATGCCCGGCGATCCCCTCCGGGCGAAATTCATCGCGGAAAACTTTTTGACGGATCCGGTGCTGGTGAACAATGTCCGCGGCGTTCAGGGTCACACCGGGCTCTGGAAGGGCGTCCCCGTGACGGTCATGGCTTCCGGCATGGGTATCCCCTCCATAAGCATATACAGCTGGGAACTGTTCAATTTCTATGATGTGGACAACATCATCCGCGTCGGCTCAGCCGGGGCCCTGCAGGATGACCTGCAGCTCATGGATATCGTGGCCGGCCAGGGCGCCTGCACCAACTCCAACTATATTAATCAGTTCGGTCTGGGCGGCACCTTTGCCCCCATTGCGGACTATACCCTGCTCTCCACAGCGGTAGAGGCCGCAAGCGCGCACGGGGTACACATGAAAGTGGGCAATC
>CAYFSB010000180.1:284-4080 GCA_964345655.1 uncultured Oscillospiraceae bacterium | reverse complement strand
GACCGCCATAACACGGCGGGCGTTCTCATTGAGATCGTCACGCAGGCAGCTTTCAAGCAGCGCCCAGTCCACAGTGGAGTCCACCTTGGAAACACCGATGCGCTCACAGAAGTCACGGATGGATTTGGAGGTATAGCCCCGGCGGCGCAGTCCGCAGAGGGTGGGCATACGGGGATCATCCCAGCCTGAGACACGGTGCTCCTCCACAAGCTGGCGAAGCTTACGCTTGGACATGACGGTGTAGTTAATACCAAGTCTTGCAAACTCTATCTGGCGCGGTTTTATACCCGGAATGGATACATTGGATACCACCCAGTCATACAGTGGGCGGTGGGCCTCATATTCAAGAGAGCAAAGAGAGTGTGTTATGCCCTCCAGCGCATCCTGAATAGGGTGGGCAAAATCGTACATGGGGAAAATACACCATTTGTTGCCCTGACGATGGTGCTCAATATAGCGGATACGGTAGAGCACGGGATCGCGCATGTTAAAGTTGCCGCTGGCCAGATCTATTTTAGCGCGAAGGGTATACTTGCCCTCCTCAAACTCACCGTTTCTCATACGGCGAAACAGATCAAGGCTCTCGGCCACCGGCCTGTCGCGCCATGGGCTGACGGCAGGATGGGAGGTGTCGCCGCGATATTCTTTAAACTGCTCCGGGCTCAGTTCGCACACATAGGCAAGGCCTTTGTTTATAAGCTCCAGGGCATACTCATAGGTCTGCTCAAAATAGTCAGAACCGTAATAAAACCTGTCGCCCCAGTCAAAGCCCAGCCATCGTATGTCGTCCATTATGGCGTCCACATATTCCGTGTCTTCCTTGGCGGGGTTGGTATCGTCCATACGCAGGTTGCAGATGCCGCCAAAATGCTCCGCGGTGCTGAAATCTATTGTCAGCGCCTTGCAGTGGCCAATATGCAGATAACCATTGGGTTCAGGCGGGAAACGGGTGTGGATCTGCATACCGTAGCAGCGGTTCCCCTCCGAAAGATCCTCCTGTACAAAGGCCTCTATAAAATTTCTTGCGCTCTCTTCCATATTGAATCCTCTCCTGTCTGAAATACCAGCATATTATATACGATTAAGCTTGTAATTACAATAATAAAGTGGTAAACTGAAAAAAACTTGCTGGAGAGCAAGCAGAAAAAAACAATGCGGCAGGGCGTTTTATTTATATGATTTCATGTAAAAGGAGCGAAGAAAATGGCTGATACTTTTGATGTGATAATAATCGGCGGCGGCAGCGCAGGTACATCGGCTGCACTGACCTGTATAAACCGCGGCAAAACTGTGGCCGTGGTAACAAACGGTGTTGAGACCAGCAGCCTGCATAAGGCGGAGAATGTGACCAATTATCCCGGCCTTCCGGCTATGACCGGCGAGGAGATGGCGGAGACGTTCAGAAAACAGCTGGAGGAAAGCGGGGCGCAGCTTATCTCAGGCCGTGCGCTGTCAGTAATGCCCATGGGAGGCAGCTTTGGCGTGGCGGTTGGAAATGATTTTTACATGGGCAAGGCAGTAATTATTGCGGCAGGGATAACACGCGAAAAGCTCTACCCCGGTGAGGCGGAGTATCTGGGACGTGGTGTAAGCTACTGCGCCACCTGCGACGGGATGCTTTACAGGGGAAAAACCGTGGCAATTGTGGGCAACAGCGAAGAGGCGAGGCACGACGCGCAGTTTTTGCGGGACATAGGATGCACGGTTCTGGATTTTGAAGACAATGGAAAATATGAAATTTCCGGCGAGGACAAGGCAAAGCTTCTGCGCTTTGGCGGAAAGGAATATCCTGTGGACGGGGTGTTTATAATAAAGGACACCGTTTCCGTCACAAAGCTGGTGCCGGGGCTTGAGTATTTAAACGGCGGCATTGTCACGGACAGGAGTATGGCAACCGCAGTACCCGGAGTTTTTGCTGCTGGAGACTGCACTGGAAAGCCGTATCAGCTGGCCAAGGCGGCGGGCGAGGGGAATATTGCGGCGCTGTCAGCCTGCGAGTATATAGACCGCAAATGATTAGGGATTCTGGACAAATTATAAACAAGTAAATTGTAGGTGTTGACAAAAATTGCGGCATATTATATAATCTGCTCAATTGTATAAAAAGCGCTGTGACAGGCAGGAGTACGCGATAAGTGGATTTCAGAGAGGGAGCGGATGGTGTGAGCTTCCATGAGACTTCGCGGAAGGTCGGCCTTGAGCGCCCGGAGTGAAGAGCTTTTGCCTGTGTAGCCCCGGCGTATGGCCCCCGTTATGGGCCGCGAGTGCCGCATTATGCGGAATTCAGGTGGTACCACGGTATTTTATCGCCCTGAAGCCTTGTGCTTCAGGGCGTTTCCGTTTTTTAAGGAGGAGAAAAGATGAAAGAGCTTCCAAAGGTGTATGAACCGAAATCGGTTGAAAAGAAGATATATGATATGTGGATGCAGGGCGGATACTTCAAGGGTGTAATTGAACCGGACAAGAAGCCGTTTTCCATAGTCATGCCGCCACCCAATGTGACAGGGCAGCTCCATATGGGGCATGCGCTGGACGCGACCTTGCAGGATATCCTCATCAGATATAAGCGTATGCAGGGTTATTCAGCCCTGTGGCTGCCCGGCGTTGATCACGCGGGTATTGCTACACAGATAAAGGTTGAGGAGACATTGCGCAAGGAGGAGGGCAAGACCCGCTATGATCTGGGGCGGGACAAGTTCCTTGAGCGGGTCTGGGCCTGGAAAGAGGAATACGGCGACAGAATAGTGGAGCAGCAAAAGAGCATGGGCGTCTCCTGTGACTGGAGCCGCAGCCGCTTTACAATGGACGATACCTGTGCCAAGGCCGTCCGGGAGACTTTCTGCGACCTGTACGATAAGGGGCTTATCTACAAGGGCAGCCGCATAATCAACTGGTGCCCACACTGCCGCACGGCACTGTCCGACGCAGAGGTGGAATACAAGGACATTCCGGGTAACTTCTGGTATATCAGATACCCTATTGAAAATTCCGATGAGGAATTTATCATTGCCACTACCCGCCCGGAGACAATGCTGGGTGACTCCGGCGTTGCTGTCCACCCGGATGACGAGCGCTATAAGCATCTTGTCGGTAAAAACGCCATATTGCCGCTGGTAGGGCGCAAGCTGCCCATAGCCGCCGATGACTATGTGGAGCTGGGCTTTGGCACCGGCGCTGTCAAGATGACCCCCTGCCACGACCCCAACGACTATGAGGTGGGGCTGCGCCACAATCTTGAGCAGATAAAGGTGATTGACGAGGACGCAAGGATAATAAACGGCGGCAAGTATGACGGCATGGACCGCTATGAGGCCCGCAAGGCGGTTGTTGCCGACCTTGAGGAGCAGGGTTATCTTGTAAAGGTGGAGCCCTACAACCACAATGTGGGCTGCTGCTACCGCTGCGGCACGGTTGTTGAGCCGCTGACAAGCCCCCAGTGGTTTGTGAAGATGGCACCGCCTGCGGAGATGGCCATTGACGTTGTAAATGACGGACGTATAAAGTTCGTGCCGGAGCGCTTTACAAAGACCTATATTAACTGGATGGAGAATGTGCATGACTGGTGCATCTCCCGCCAGCTCTGGTGGGGCCACCAGATACCCGCCTGGTACTGCGCCGACTGCGGCCATATCACCGTATCACGCCAGGACGCCACCGAATGTGAGCACTGCCACAGCAAGAATATCAGCCGCGACGAGGATGTGCTGGACACGTGGTTCTCATCTGCGCTTTGGCCGTTTTCGACCATGGGCTGGCCCGACAACACAGCGGATTTGAGCTACTGGTATCCGACCAC
>CAYFSB010000180.1:0-274 GCA_964345655.1 uncultured Oscillospiraceae bacterium | reverse complement strand
TCCCACCGATGTGCTGGTTACCGGCTATGACATCATCTTCTTCTGGGTGGCCAGGATGATATTCTCCGGCATGGAGCAGATGGACAAGGAGCCGTTTAAGACCGTGTTTATCCACGGCCTTGTGCGGGACAGCCAGGGCCGCAAGATGTCAAAGTCTCTTAGCAACGGCATTGACCCGCTGGAGATGGTTGACGCATACGGTGCGGACGCGCTTCGCTTTAACCTGATCACCGGCAACTCACCCGGAAACGACATGCGTTTCTATGTGGAAAAG
>CAYFSB010000179.1:0-4080 GCA_964345655.1 uncultured Oscillospiraceae bacterium | reverse complement strand
ACCGCCTCCAGCCACACCGTCTGCCAGATGCCGCTCTGGGGGGTATACCAGATGCCGCCCCGGTGGGTCTTCTGCTTGCCGCGGGTGTGTCCGCCTTTTTCCGTGTCGTCGCTGACTCTCACGGTTATTACCATGACGCCGTCTTCAATGGCGTCCGTCACATCCGCCTCAAAAGGCAGATATCCGCCCGTATGGTTAAGGATCTGCGCGGAATTTACCCATACAGCCGCCGTCTGATCCACCGCCCCGAAATGGAGGATTATCCGCTTGCCGTAAAACTCCTCCGGCAGTGCCAGCTCTCTCCTGTACCAGAGGTATTCCCCGCTTTTCAGCGCTCTGTTCACACCGGACAGCCGAGTCTCCGGAGAGAACGGCACAATGATCTGCCCGTCAAAGCTCTTGGGAAATCTGGTGGAATCGTTAATTGCGTATTCCCATGGGCCGTTCAGATTTATCCAGCCATGCCTGGCCATCTGGGGTCTTGGATATTCCGGTAAGGGCTTGCCGGGGTCAACGGTGTCTGTCCAGGGTGTGTTCATATAATCTCCATTCTGCCGCTTCCGCGGCAAAGTCAATACATAAATCAGCTCCACGAAATCGCGGCTGCCCGCCTTTCGCGGAGCGGCAGAGCCATCTCAGAAGCGCACGGTTTTTATCCCTGAGGATAGGCGCAGGACATCTCCTGCATACGGCAAACTTAAGAAAGCTTAATAAACCTTAAGTTGCGCTGAAAGAAACTGTGTATTATAAGCGATGAGGTGATGATTTATGAAAAGGTTTGCACTGATAATATTGTCAGCCATGCTGGCGCTCTGTCTCTGCGCCTGCGGCGATATTTCAAATTCAAAAGCTCAGGACTCCGAACAGCCTCAGCCTGCACTTGCCCAGCAGGATATGACTGTCGATGTTTTGGTGCGCTCGGTTTTTGAGGACGGCGGCACATATACGGACTCCTATGGAAATGAGTATTCCTACAGTTACTCGATCCCGGCCCTCTCCGCCGAAACAGAGGATGCGCAGCGGCTCAATCAGGCGCTGCTCAACAAGCTCCATCCGATTATAAATGACGAGATAAATGCCATGGGTGGAAATTCAAGTCTCACTGTGGAGCGGGTGGATTATCTGGCCAATCTCAACGGCAGCATAGTCTCCATTGTGGCCAGAGTGTATTATCCCAGCGACTATATAGATTACTTTGTGGTCAACTATGACGCTGCCTCCGGCTGCGGAGGCCGACATGGCCGCGCTGCTTGATTACGCCGGAATAAGCTCTGGCGACTTCTCCGAGAAAGCCTACAGAGCTGTGGATGATTTCTGTATCAATTCCTGCGGCGACCAGCTCTCAGACCAGATCTGCCAGCAGGATTATCAGAAGATCCTTGCGGAGCTTGGCAAAGAGGACTATAAGCCCACCGTTTTTCTCAGTGAGAGTGGGAAGCTCTGCCTGGTCTCTGACGTTGTGACGCCTGTTGGCATCTACAAGACGACTCTGGAATTAAACTGAACTCATCTCTGCCAAGTCTTATTTCAACCCGGACAGGGTGTACCTGTCCGGGATTTTTTATTCTCAGAACATGCTGGGGAAGCCGCCCATGACGCCCTGAAGCTTTGCCATGGACTGGCTGGTCTTATCATCGGCCAGCTTAAGCGCGCCGTTGACCGCCGTCAATATCAGATCCTGAAGCATTTCCACATCCTCAGGGTCCACCACCTCCGGGTCTATAATGATGGACGTAAGCTCCCTTGTGCCGGTGATGGACGCCTTTACAGCGCCGCCGCCTGCGGAAAACTCAAAGTTTGTGGTCTCCAGCTCCTGCTGCATCTTCAGAAAGTCCTGCTGCATCTTCTGGGCCTGCTTCATCATGTTTGCCTGGTTGCCGCTAGGGTATCCCCCGCGAAATCCGCCTTTTGCCATTTTTCTGTCCTCCTGTGGTTTATGTGAATCTAACTTCCTTGTAGGCTCTCAACTCGTCCAGACTGCGCGGTTCTCTTTCAGTCGGCTTAAGCTCCGCCAGCTGTACCCGCATCTCTCTGCCGGATATCTCTCTGACGGCATCGGCAAATTTGTTCAGCACATCCTGCCGGTTAAACCGCTCATACAGAAATCCCGGTACTACGTCAATGTGCAATACCCCGCCCTGCGCATAGCCCCGCACTCTGTTCTCATCGCTCAGGCACACCCGCAGATCCATTGTCAGTTCAGGCAGCACCCTGGCGCATACCGTCTTCCAGAGCAGTGCGTCCTGGACCTGCTCCGCATTATTTTCTCCGGCGTCTGTCTTCTCAGCTCTGGCCGGGCGCTGTAAAAAGGCGTCCTCCGGCTGTTCCTCGGCGTACATGGCCGGGTCTATATCCTCTTCCTCCGGCTCCGGTTCTCCGCGGCCGCAGTATTTCTCCTCCGTCGGCGGGAAGTCGTACTCTTCCTCCTCTGCGGGTCTCCGGCAGGAGACGGCTCCGTTTTTCACCTGTTCCTCCAGCCGGGATATGCGCGCGCGAAGGGTATCAAGACTCTCTGCCGCGGTATTGTCGCAGAGAGATATAAGGCAGAGCTCCGCCACAGACTTGGGATTGTTTGCGCCTTTTAGCCCGGCAGCGGCACGCTGAATCGTGCCCATTGCACAGATAAGCTCTTCCGTAGTCATGCGCAGCGCAAGTTTTTTCAACAGCGCACTGTCATATCCGCCTGAGAGCAGGCTGGCCCCGCCTTTCGGCGCCATGTGCACCATAAGAACATCCCGCAGCAGTCCGTTCAGCTCGCCCAGCAGCGTAGACGGGTCTTTCCCATCCATCCACATTTGAGAAAACTCTTCCAGCGCGGCAGCGGTATTTTTATCCAGTATATGCCCCAGCAGCTCCGCCACTCTGCGGTTTCCCGCAAGACCCATGGTGGAATAGACCGCATCCACGTCAATTTTCTCCGCCGCAGAGCACTGGTCAAGCAGGCTTATGGCATCCCGCACTCCGCCCTCGGCAAGCCTCGCAATAAGCTCGGCCGCGTCATGGCTCAGTGCAAAATGCTCCTGCCCCGCGATATATTCCAGATACTCCGTGATCTCATCGGCAGAAATTCTGTGGAAGCTGTGTCTCTGGCAGCGGGAGAGAATTGTAGCGGGAACCTTCTGAAGCTCTGTCGTGGCCAGGATAAACATCAGATGCTCCGGCGGCTCCTCCAAAATTTTCAGCAGGGCATTGAAGGCCTGAGGTGAGAGCATATGGACTTCATCTATTATATATACCCGCTTTTTCACGGTGGCCGGGGAGAAGATCGCCTCTTCCCTGAGTGCTCTGACATTTTCGATGCCGTTATTGGAGGCGGCGTCCAGCTCCACCACATCCATGGCGGTGCCCTCGCCTATTGCCCGGCACGCGGCGCATTCTCCGCAGGGGTTGCCGTCAACCGGGTGCTCACAGTTTACAGCCTTTGCAAGGATCCTGGCGCAGGTGGTCTTTCCTGTACCGCGGGTACCTATAAAAATATAGGCATGGGAGAGCCGCCCTGTCTTCACCTGGTTTTTCAGGGTTTGTGTAATATGCTTCTGGCCGATGACCTCATCAAAGGTCTGCGGACGCCATTTGCGATACAGGGCCTGATACATTCAGCGCCTCCCAACAGATAGACTTATGACTTTTGACAAGACTGCACACCTGACTTCGAATAATGCGCTATATCCGTTACGCCGGCAGCCGGCTCAAATCCGGCGACCTTGCGGCACACGAACAACACCGCTTAATGCTGCTCGGTTCCCCGCCTGACATGGTTCACGGGTATCCGTTGCGCGAGACCGGATCGTCAACGCTGCTTGCCGGGGTCAGACGACACAGAACAAACCCTCGGACAGGAATTCACCCCTGCTATAGCGGATTGCAGGAAACAGGGCACCGCTGGCTCCCCGGTTAGTGCAGCCTTGTCAAAAGCCACGGTGTTATTTTACTACAAACTTCACATATAATCAATCACATTTTTTCTTTACAAATCCAAAATATGTGTTATAATATCGAAGTCGACATGAGAAAGCTGTGATAATCTGATGTCGGCATATATGTGTCCGGGGGCGTAGCTCAGCTGGGAGAGCGTACGGT
>CAYFSB010000178.1:0-4161 GCA_964345655.1 uncultured Oscillospiraceae bacterium | reverse complement strand
TGGACGAGCCGCTGAGTAATCTGGATGCCAAGCTCCGTGTGGAAATGCGCACGGTCATTAAAAATATCCAGAAAAGCGTGGGTATCACCTGCGTATATGTGACCCATGACCAGGAGGAGGCCATGGCCGTATCAGACCGCATCGCCGTTATGAGCGACGGGGTCATACAGCACGTGGGTCGGCCGAAGGATATCTATCAGCGCCCGGCAAACCTGTTTGTCTCCACATTTATTGGCCGCTCCAATGTGCTCAGGGGCAAGCTGCTGTGTGAGGACGGGAAGACCTTTGTCCAGACCAAATGCGGCTACAAGGTGGAGATGCTCAATGTGCTGGATGAGCATAAGAAGACTCAGGATGTGGTCTTGTCTGTGCGGCCGGAGGAATTCCTGCTGGACAGACGCGCCGATACGGGCATATCCGCTGTGGTGGACGACTGCGTCTTTTTGGGACTCAATACTCACTATTTTGTCCACCTGTCCTCAGGCGAGGAAGTGGAGATAATCCAGGAATCCTCCATCGACAGTATAATCGAGCCAGGCACGGAGATAAAGCTCACCCTGAATACAGGCAAGCTGAATCTGTTTACGGCGGACGGCAGTGAGAACATTCTGAAGGGTGTCCGCAACGACATCGCCGCGAAATAGGAGAGAGCTATGACTGTTAAACGCAATGACGGCTGGCTTCTGGCGTCCTTTATAATGATACTGCTGTTTGTAGTGGTGCTGATATACCCGCTGTTCGGCCTTCTGAAACAGGCGGTTATAATGCCGGACGGCTCATTCTCCTTTGAGCAGTTCCAGAAATTCTTCTCCAACGGCTATTATACGGACACCATCGGCAACAGCTTCAAGGTCACGATCACGGTGACAGTGCTCACGCTTGCGCTGGGAATACCTTTCGCGTATTTCTATGCGTTTTATAAGCTGAAGGGCGCAAAGATCCTGTTCGTGGTCAGCATACTCTGCTGCATGTCCGCTCCCTTTCTGGGCGCGTACTCATGGATAATGCTGCTGGGCCGCAGCGGAGTCATAACCAAATTCGTCAAGTCCGCTATAGGCATCACGCTGCCCACGATATACGGCTTCGGCGGTATAGCGCTGGCCCAGGTGCTGAAGTTCTTCCCGCTGGTGTTTATCTATATGAACGGCGCCTTCAAGAGTATAGACAACACCCTTATGGAGGCCTCGGCAAACATGGGCTGCACCGGCGTCAGGCGCCTGTTCAAGATAGTGCTGCATCTGTGTATGCCCACCATTCTGGCCTCAGCGCTGATGGTGTTCATGCAGGCTTTCGCGGATTTCGGTACGCCAACAATATTGGGCGAGGGCTTCAAGACCTTCCCGGTGCTGCTGTATAACGAGTATCTGGGCGAAAACGGCAGGGACTATAACTTCGCCGCTGCGCTGGCCATTATCGCCATTTTGGTGACGGCGGTGGTTTTCGTCCTCCAGAAATGGGCCACCGGGCGCTTCAAATTCTCCATAAACGCCCTGCACCCTGTAGAGAAAAAAGAGGCCAAAGGCGCGGCCGGGTTCTTTATGCACCTGTACTGCTATCTGCTCTGTGCCATAGCCTTCCTGCCCCAGCTCTATATTATCTTCCTGAGCTTCCGCAACTGCAAGGGCTCAGTGTTCAAACCCGGCCTGTCCTTCTGCAACTATGAGGCGGCAATAAAGAAAAAACTGGTGCTGGCCTCAAGGAACACCGTGGTCATGGGCGCTGTGGCGCTGGCAATTATCATAATAGTGGCTGTGATCATCGCCTATCTGGTGGTTCGCCGCAGCAGCGCGCTCAACCACACGATAGATACGATATCCATGCTGCCCTATATCATGCCCGGCGCTGTCATAGGCATAGCGCTGCTCATAGCTTACGGTAAAAAGCCTTTCGCCCTTACCGGCACTATGCCGATCATGATACTGTCCTTTGTAATACGACGAATGCCGTATACCATACGCAGCGCCACCGCTACGCTTATGCAGATCCCGGAGAGCATTGAGGAGGCGGCCATAAGCCTTGGCGCCTCAAAGCTCAAGACCTTTGTAAAGGTCACAGTGCCCATGATGTCTAACGGCATCTTCTCCGGCGCCATATTGAGCTGGGTCGCCATAGTGACAGAGCTGTCAAGCTCCGTTATCCTGTACAGCAACAAGACCACTACGCTCACTATGCAGGCCTATGTGTATATAGGCCGGGGCGAATATGGCACGGCGGCAGCGTTTGCGGCAATATTGACCGTTATAACGGCCATATCGCTGCTGATATACATGGCCATAAGCAAATCCGAGGAGGATATACGGCTGTAGCCTCTGTCGGAATATAACAAACCCTTAGAATGCGAAAGCATTTGGGAATAAAAAATTTTAAAAAGGAGAAAAAAATGAAGAAACTTCTTGCACTGCTTCTTGCACTCTGCATGGTGTTTGCCCTCGGCGCCTGCGGCACCAAGGACGCCAGCACTGAGCAGGCTCCCGCAGCGGAAGCCACCGAAGAGGTCACCGCCGAGGAAGATCTGGGCGACACTCTGGTCCTCTACTCCACAATGACCGAATTTGACCTTGAGGCACTTATCACCTGCTTCAACGAAGTGTATCCCGACATCAATGTTGAGGTTGGCTTCTCCGGCGGTATCGGCGAGTGCACCTCCCGTATTGCTGCTGAGGCTGAGAACCCCCAGGGCGACATGGTATGGGGCGGACTTGCCGACTCCGACGGCACCCAGTATGCCGATCTGTTTGAGCAGTGGGTATCCGTATACACCGACGAGGCCATGGAAGGCTACTCCACTCCCAACGGCATATACAGCATGGACCATCTGTCCACTGTCTGCTTCTGCGTGAACAAGGATCTTGAGAAGGAGCTGGGCCTTGACATCCGCTCCTACGAGGATCTGCTTAATCCGGCACTGAAGGGCAAGATAGTTCTGTCTGACCCCAACAGCTCCTCCGCCGCATGGAACAACCTCTGCAACATCATGTCCGTTTACGGCTTTGACACCGACGAGTCCTGGGCATACATTGAAAAGCTCATGGATAACCTGGTCGTGGTGGAGAAGTCCTCCGTCTGCTTCAACGCTGTCAATGACGGCGAGTATGTGGTAGGCCTGACCTATGAAGACGGCGCCATCAAGCTCAACCAGAACGGCTCTGAGGTCACTGAGGTCCGCTATCCCAGCGAGGGCACTTCCGCCTCCGCTTTCGGTGTAGCTGTCATCAAGAACGCTCCTCATATGGCGGCAGCCAAGGCCATGTGCGACTTTATCTGCTCCAAGGAAGGGCAGACCGCTATGGCAGAGTACATGGAGGGCACCCTCCGCTTCACCAACGCAAACTATGAGGTTCCTGAGAACGCATGGCTGACGGCTTCCAAGGACATCACCTGGGTCACCCGTCCCGTCTCTGAGCTCACCGCCGCCAAGGCCGACATCCTTGCCCATTGGAACGAGCTGCTGGGCCAGGTTCTGGGCTGATAAGCAAGATAAAAATTCGGCTCTGTATCAAAAGCTGAAACAGAGCGAAGACTGAAAAAATGAAAGAGTTGAGCTGCTGCTCAACTCTTTCATACCTCAGGCAGACCCGCGCAGAAGAAAAAATGCGTGGGGTGATTGTGAAGAGGGGATGGGAGTCCCCTCTTCAGACTGTAGACAAACCTATGCGTGAGTGTAGCCCCTTGCATGGGGAGATTGTGAAGAGGGGGACGGGAGTCCCCTCTTTATGTTTAATTTTGGGAGCTTGAGGGCGCTTTTCCGCTCCCGGTTTCACCGCTGCGCCCGGCGGCACTGGCTGGGAACGCGGCGGGCTTACTGCCCGTAGTAGGCGTCTTTCCCGTGCTTGCGCAGATAGTGCCTGTCCAGAAGCTCCCGCTGCATGGCGGGGGCGTCGGGGCTGAGAGCGAGGGCGTGATAGTTCATGAAGGCTATCTCCTCCATGACTACCGCGTTGTGTACGGCATTCATGGGGTCGGTACCCCAGGCAAAGGGACCGTGGCTGTGTACCAGCACACCGGGTATGGCGTCGGCATCCAGCCCGCGGAAGGTCTCCACAATTACGCTGCCCGTCTCCTTCTCATATTCACCCTGTATCTCGTGGGGACTCATCATACGGGTACAGGGGATCTCACCGTAGAAATAGTCGGCATGTGTCGTGCCCATAGGGACAAGAC
>CAYFSB010000177.1:0-4195 GCA_964345655.1 uncultured Oscillospiraceae bacterium | reverse complement strand
GATAGTGAGGGGTATTACATTGTTACAGGTTGGTATAATAATCAACTTGTAGAATTTAAAGAACTTATTTACAATGAAAGAAAAGAAGATTTTGATGTATCTGATAATTTATTCAGATGCACATATCAAGATTTAAAAAAGGCTTATATTGCATAAGAAAGGAGTGTAAATACAATTGTTTATATCATCTTATAAAATGAAAGTAGTAATAACAGACCCAAATACAGAAGTTGGTATGTTGCATTGTAAATTTTATTATGATAATTCGATAGATAGTGGAGGCTTTTATGTTGAAATAGAGGGTAAAGAATTTCTTCGAGAAAGGTATATTCTTGGATATTTTGATATTATGAATGTGCTTCAGCAAATTGATTGGCTTGAAAAATGGGCTAAAAATTATTGGAACGGCAAAGATGATACTTGGATTATTAAATCACTTGAAATTGAAAAGGAGTAAATAAAAAATGTTATTTGTTTTATCAACACTGTACGATTATAGTTCAACTTTAAGTTGTTATTGCAAGAATGAGTTGCAATATAAAATTGAATTAACAAAAGCTATTATTAAAACACGATTAATTGATAAGAATATTGAAATATCAATTTATAAAATAAATCAAAATGAAGAAGTATATAAAGAGTGTTGTTTTGTAATTACAAAAGATAATGAGTTTCTATATGTTCCTTATGGTAGCATATATAAAGGAATTACTTTTGATGATTTTTATAAAAAATTAATAATTTACAACAATGTGAAAGGGGGTGAGTAACAATGAAATATAGTGAATTTGTATTGAAAAATATCGGACATAAGATTGATTTTGACAGATGCTACGGCGTTCAATGCGTTGATTTAATCAATCAATATATGACTGACGTTTTAGGAATTAAAGTAACATACTTTCCACCTTTTGCAAAAAACTTTTGGAACGACAGAAAAAAATCAAAATTTTTAATTAAAAATTTTGATTTCGTACTTCCTACGCAGAAAATCCAAAGGGGTGATATCGGAGTGCGCAACACAGGCACAGCAGGACATATATTTATTATCGATAAGAAAATCGGCAATAAATTATATGTGTACGACCAAAACAACGGCGGTAGCGGTGCAGGAATGACTGCAAGAGTATTTGACAATACGTCAAAATATATCACAGGAATTTTACGTCCGAAAAATCAAAAAAATATTGACAAGGAGCATCAAAAAGTGGTAAAATCAAAATTAAAGGAAAGTCCTTGCAAACAGTTCAAAACTAATGCTTATATGACGGCTGACAGCCACGTGTATTCTAATAACACAAAAGAGAATATAACAGGTTTTGTCAATAAGAATGAAAAAGTCAAATTGTTAGCAAGGGGCGATATCAACTCAATTATTCAATATGGAGTTGATAAGAAAATTTACAAAGTCGGAATTGTACCGACTAAGGCAATTAAAAAATTATAATTAAAAGGAGTTTTAAAAATGGCTAAATCAAAAAAGGAAACAAAAAAGGAAACAAAAAAGGAATATATGGAGCGTGATTTTTCAGCCGGTTCAATCCGTATTTATGACGGGGGAAGAAAACGCCACGACTATGGTACAATCTCTCTTGATTGTGGTTTTGCAATTTACATTAAAATTAGAGAAACTGATAAAGGTCGCTTTATTTCGTATCCATTTTATTTCAATAAGGATAAGGAAATTGTTAATCAAGCATTTTGTTTTGATAAAGATATCATTGAAGAACTTAATGATATTCTTGATGAAATGTACGAAGATTAAGTTAAAAAATATAACCTATTGCAAGATAGGTTATATATAAGGGATAGAATATTAATATGCGTGTGATTAAGCGTGAAGAGCGTTATGTATATTATTCGGAATTAATCAACCTATTCTATCCTTTATATATGGCTTATCACTTGAATTTAAACACGTCAATATATCTAACTTGGGCGATAATTAAATTCAATACAAGTTATAAAATAAAATGAAAGGAAACCCAATATATTACAAAATGACTTTTGAAGAATTCACGACCAATCTCGACAGTATTCGCAACAGTGGCGACGAAGCTTTGACATCACTTGAATATACTGCATTAACCGATTACTTCAACACTACAAGAGAAGAAATTGATGAGCGTGACAAGACAATTGATGATTTGCGAAGCGAAAACGAAAAACTGAGGGATATTAATTCGAGACTACAACTTGATTACGGCAAAACTGTTATCAAGGAAGAAAAAACAATAATTAAAGACGACGAAGAAGTAACCGATGAGGAATTCGTTGAAGCAATCAATGATTTATTTTAAGGAGTGAAAAAAATTAATGACATCAAATACTAAAAAGAGTATTCAAAAAACAGTTAATAAGGTAAGAGAAAGTGCATCACAGGGATATCAAGACAATGTTCCAATCCTTAAGGATAATAACCTTGCATCTTTTAAAGAAGCATTTTTTGCTTATCAGCCTGCTATTAATGAGTTCTATGTTGGACTTGTCAACCTTTTTGCTAAGATTATTTGGAATACAGACAGATTTAATCATAAGCTTTCATTTTTGAAAAAGGGCAATTATACAATCGGCTATGATATCGAGGAAATTCACACAAACCCTGTCAATCCTGCTCTTTATGACAATACAGACGGCGCAGGAATTCTTGGCGATTATCCGCCCGAGGTTCTCACTGCTTTTTACAGAGAAAATCGTCACGACGTATTTCCGCTTACAACAAATAGTGAAATACTTTCACGTGCAATGGACACTTGGGAGCGACTTGGTAATTTCATTAATTCAACCCGAATTGCAGTTGATAATGGCAATGCGCTTCGTGAGTTTAACCTTTTAAAGCAGTCTATTGTTGGAATGTATGAAAAGTCGGGCTTCGTTACTCGTGAGGTTGACAGCTCAACAGATAACGGCGTTGCGGACCTTATGGAGCAGTTAAGAACAGATATCAACGATATGCAATTTTTGTCAAGCAAATTCAACAAATACAAGGAACTTTCGGGCGGTGAAAAAGAAGCACAGTCAGTCAGTGAAAAAGACAATATCTGTATTATTTGCACTACAAAAGCAGAAGCAAAGGTAAGACGGTACTTGTCGGGAGTGTTTAATCTTCAAGAACTTGAAGATGCTAACAGATTTATACTTGTTGATGATTTCGGCTATGATATCTACGAAAAGCAGGGAAGCGCACGACAGCTTACAATAACAGGGCATAAGACTACCCCTATCAGCTTTATTGTTGCTGATAAAAATTTTGTACAATGGTACGACCGCCTTAATGTTGAATATGAGTTTAAAAACGGATTTACACTTAACATTAACACGTTCGTGCATATTTGGCAAATGATTTCAGTTTCTCCGTGTGCTAATGCTGTATGCTATCTTGATAAGACTATTAACGAAGCCGTGGCAATAGTGCCAGATACTTCTTTTGAGACAACAGGAAATGACAGTAACGAATATGAATTTGTTGATGCAAGCGGTAATCAAGTATATTTGAATGATTTATCTGAATTGAAAATTACGTATATTGACCAAAGCAATACCGCTAAGGCAGGCTTGCCAACAACACTAACTCCAATCTTAGAAATTACAAAAACTAAGACGTTGAATATTAAAATTCCGCAGGGACTCACAAGTGGGGACTGGAAATCGGTTATTGTTCAGTTCGGTAACGCTATTATTACTGTTAATAATGCAACATAAGAGGTAATTAATTATGCCTACAATTCCAAACACAACATTATATGTTGGGGTAGTTCCCTGGAATAGTGATTTAAAAAATGTTCAGTCCTACGCAAGTAGGGCTGAGCAAATTGCTACAATTCAAGGACTATTAGCATATAAGTATGAACATATCAATATTATAAGGCGTGACAGTGATTTAATTCTTAAAGGTGTCAACGAAAATTTGACACAGTGTAATTATTTGATGTATCAAAATAAAGATATATCAGATAAGTGGTATTTTGCTTTTATCGATAATGTGCAGTATAATTCACTTAATAGTGTAATTATTTCTCACATAATCGACGTATGGCAGACGTATCAATTTGATATTACATATTACAAGAATTTAATTTTGCGCTCACACGTTGCAAAAAGTGCCGATACTGTAGGACGTTGGCTCGCACCCGAACCTATAAGCGTAGCACCCGAATTTGAGCGGAAACACACAGTATTTAATAATTTGTCGTGG
>CAYFSB010000176.1:2690-4241 GCA_964345655.1 uncultured Oscillospiraceae bacterium | reverse complement strand
TCGAGCAAATTAATACTTTGATGTACAGACTCAATGGGTGACAAGTCATCTTGCAAATCAATAATAGAGGCAAAACACTCTCGAGCTTTCTCAAGCGGATAATCCTCTCTTTTATGGCCCGAACATACCCATGGCGAGATCGCCGAAATCATTTCCCGCATCCAGTTTAGCCTGGATCTCCGGTGGGATCACTTTCAGATCAGGCCTGTGCTTGTCCAGCCAAAGCATCTTCGGACACTGCATGCCGCGCATAAAATCTGTTTTAGTTATCGCCATGATCTACCTTTTCTCCAAACGGATTTCTTCCGCTGTGGCCATCTACGATTTTGCTATCCTCTACAATCAGAAAACTATAATCTTCCGCACGGAGTATTCTCATTATCTTGTCGCAATCCGGGCCGCCAGCGGTTAGCTTGCCATAATAGTTTTCATATAACTTGTATTCCAGTTCGCGGCTGACAATTTCAGCAGACTTGCCATATGCTTCGTAAAAGCAGCCTGATTTCTGGATTATGATGTAATCAGGAAACTGCTTCTCAAAGTCTCTATATGTCGGCGGTTTTTTCATTCTGACGATTCACCTTCTACCTCGAGTTGGGTGACGGTTCCATCTGCGAATAAATACGCATCCTCAATCTGCTCGTCTTCATCATACTGTATCAAGTAAACATGATCCGCGGCATGCGTCCAGCTTTGCTCCATAATTTCTTCGATATTATAGTCATCACGGGAATAATAGCGGTACCAAGCTGTCCTATCTCGGTCCCATTTGAAATCATCGGCTTTCAACAGTTCTTTGATGATCATGGTGGGCGGGGTATCATAGACACCGGGCTGGTTACGAACCTCGATCTTTATACTGACTTCATCTGTCTTGACGGGGAAATAATCATCCCATACCAACGGCACAGTTTTTCCCAGCGAGGACAGGAAAGGAGACTCTTCGCCTTTCACGGTTAAGATATAGAGATCCTCTTTTGCCCGGCTTAACGCGACATAGAATAAGCGTTTCTCATCTTCGATCAGCTTATCGATTGTGTCTCCGAAGATGCGTTGAAAGATCCAGGCGGGATGAATCAGAGGGTAAAACCCCGACATGGCATCCAGAATGATTACGGCATCTTTTTCTTTGCCTTTGTATTTGTGCGTAGTAGACGCTGTAATCCGTTCTTTGTTATCTGGAGTATAACGCTTTTCGGGCGGGAAAAACTTACGGACAGATGCTAAAAATCGTTCCAGACTGGTTCCGGTAGCCTTGGTTCTATAGTTAACGCGCAAGGGAAGACGGTCGTTTGTTCTGGTGAGGAATACAACATTTTTACCTTGATCCAGGATGCTGGATACAAGTCTGAGAACAGCAGGGGTTAACCTGTCATAATCGTGAATTGCTACTTCTACAGGTGCAAGTTCGAAACTTGACAGGTAACCCAGACGAACTAAGCCATTGCCCGGTTTCGCAGCATGTATACGCCTTTCGCTTTCACTCTGAGCCATCAGGCGTGTAGCGATGTCCACGATCTCTTTTCTTGAGCGGTAGTTGGTCTGCAGGGC
>CAYFSB010000176.1:1743-2680 GCA_964345655.1 uncultured Oscillospiraceae bacterium | reverse complement strand
AGGGCATATCTCCCGGATTCTTCGTATCGCTGCGTAAAACCGTGAAAATACTGAACGTCTGAACCGGCGAAAGCATTAATTGCCTGCCAGTCATCGCCGACACAGAATATGTTTGCCTGCGGGCACCGCGTTCGAATCGTGTCGAGAAAGTGGTCAAACAAGTAGGAGAAGTCCTGATACTCATCGATCATGATATAGGACAAATCTCTCAAGTCGCCCCTGTTTCTCCAACTATCAAAACCGGTTTTTCCTTGCGAAATATCTTGAATCGCGCGACTGATCAGGCCATCAAAATCTTCCAGGTTTTCACTTTGTAGCTTGTTCAGATAGTCTCTGTAGATATTACAGGCAATCTCAAGGAACAGATCTTCGGTCGGTAATTCGCTGGTATAGTTCTGGATCAGTGCACTCAGTGCCTCTGCAGAAAGATCTTTTTTGCGGCAACGGCCAATAAAAGATGTGACAGCCTTTGTAAACTCATCGATGGCACGCTCTTTTATTCTTTCCCAAATTTCCTCTTCGGAGAGCTTCCGATAGCTTACACCTTCGTCCTTAAGAAATCCGAGAAGATCATTTTTCAGAGTATCTGTTTCTCCAGCAACGTCCTCCTTAAAGACTTCAATCAACTGTACTTGGCGATTTGCCCAATAGGCCTCTTTATGTGCAGTCAGCCGATCATACTCAGGATCTCCAGCTAGGCCGAGATATTCAATAATGACAGGCTTCCCGTCTGAGGTATATACAGTAAAATCTGGTCGATACGGAGTTCCGTCTGTCCACTTAAAGTATTTTTCGTATGTGTATTCGATGTCATGCTCGAAGAGAATATTGGCGATGACTTTTTCACCGTATGACTTAACGTATTCGTTGTTTAATGTCTGGTTCGGAAGTGAACGCCGGTAGAGCAGTTGCTGCTCCTCCGAGAGGTTATCGCCAC
>CAYFSB010000176.1:0-1733 GCA_964345655.1 uncultured Oscillospiraceae bacterium | reverse complement strand
GTCTCAATTGCTTCCCAGTTGCCTTTGAAATGAAGCAGCATTACCCCCCGGATCTTTGGAGCCCAAGTGTCATCCCGTATCTTGTCGTCAATGATTTGCTGTACCGCTTTGCTCAGCGTTCGTGCTCCGGATTCTTCATCGTCATATATGAGCGTTTCTTCCGGATGAACGATAGAATACGCAAGAGCATGGAATGTCATAACATGGGGCATACTGATCTCGCGATCAGCAAATGTGCTAAATAGCCCTTCCATTTTTTCGCGTAGTTCTTCGGCAGCTTTTTTGTTAAAAGCTAACATAAGCACAGAGGCAGGATTAACATTACAGTGCTCCGTCAGGAAGCGAAAACGGTTCACTATTGTCGATGTCTTCCCACTACCAGCTCTCGCGACTACTTCTACATTCTTCCTCGTTGCACCAATGGCTGCACCTTGATCTTTATCCGGGGGAAACCCGCCCTCAGGGGTGTGCGCAGCGAACCATTTTTCTATGTATTCAGCTCGTAGCCGATGAAACTCAGAAGCAGAGAGAAGATGTTCTTTGTTGTTTTCTTCAAAAAACGACTCAGCTGAGAAGTAATCAGATTCAAAGGCAGAATTAATCTGTGCGATAAAAGCGTCTTTCTTAGCCTTTAATGCCGCTTGCTCAGCCCGCTTTTTCGCTTCCAGTTCCCGTTTTTTCCGCTCCTGTTCTTCCCGGATTTTCCGGAGCCGTTCACGTTCTTTGCGCTCTTCCTCAGCTCGTGCTCTTGCTTTCTCCTCCGCAGCCTTTCTCTGCGCAGCCTTTAGTTTTTGCTTTTCTCTTCCGCTCAGATAACTATCGCTAATATCAGGCTGACTTGCAGCAACCTCCGGGCCTAAGTACTGGAGAAAGATTCCGTTACAGAAGTCGCAAGTTAATGCAGATGTTGCGGACATACCTGTGCGCTGATACTTGATAAGCTTCAGGGGATGGTGGTCATAAGGGCATTGTGTTTTGCTAGATATATCGTCTAACCAATATCGGGCCACTTTTCATCCCACCTTTACCAATCTTCATCCAGAATAGCGGACAGGCCTTCTGCTTCATCCACCCAGGACGCATCGTATTTTGTGTTCTTCATAGGCGATCCACAAGCAGGGCAAACTTTGTACGGTTTGTCGCTTACGCTACGACAGGCTGAACAGATATATTCATCTGCCCGGAACAGGTGTGTACGTTGCGTCCAATGTGCTGTCCTCATTCTGATTCTCCCATTTTTTCCATCAGGTCATGGAGGCTTTTATCATGCTGGGCTTGTGAAATAGCTCCGCGCTCGAGGAACATGTCCAGCGTTTTCTTTTGCTTCAAGAAAAGCTCATGGTTCTTCTGCGCATATGTAAGATTAGCCCATTTCTCTTCTGTTATCGAATCATTTAAACTCATATTCCTCAACTGGGAGGCTTTCGCCAAGGACGGTGACTACTCCAACAACAGATCCTTTTGACGTTTCTTCGCCGAAAGGCATCTTCTTTACAAAGACTTTCTGCACAACGATATCTTTATCCCCATAGCGCTTTTTACCGCGCATGAAATCGACATAGTTGCTGGCCAGTTTTTGATTCTCAAACTCCGCGATAAACTCATAGTTGGCGGAATCGCGGAAGCCACCCATCGGTGCAGTGAAAATGCGGTAATGGGTTTTCAAAAGACCTTTTTCCTTTGCCATCCATACGCCGAAATCGTCATCTCTTTCTTGCGTTGCTTCGGACGGC
>CAYFSB010000175.1:0-4253 GCA_964345655.1 uncultured Oscillospiraceae bacterium | reverse complement strand
AGGCTGGAAATTGCTGTTCTGCCCCTGAATCAGGAGCCGGTGATGATAGGCTGCATGAGTTCCCCATGCTCTCTCCCAAGGAGGACTTTGCGCTGGAGGAGAACATGGTGTTCTGCATAGAGCCTGTCATCCGCCAGGAGGGACGGCTGTTCCACCAGGAGGATCTGGTGCAGGTCACAAAGGACGGCTTCAGAATACTCTCCCAGGATGTCTTCAACCCCCGTTATCTTGAGATACACGGAATATGAGCATGATAGAACAGGTCAATTCCGACGGCATTAAAATGATGCCTAACGCCCCGTTTTCCCAGTCCATAGCCGCCGGGGACTATGTGTTTATCTCCGGCCAGGTGGGCAGTGACCCCGCCACAGGCAAGATAGTAGAGGGCGGCGTGGAGGCTCAGGCAGAGCAGTCCATAAAGAATATCGGCGCCATTTTAGAGGCCAACGGCCTCACATATGAGTCTGTTGTAAAGACCACCTGCTTCCTCACCGACATCTCCAGTTGCGGCGCTTTGAATCAGGTATACAGCAGATATTGTACCGGCAAACCCGCCCGCTCCTGTGTTGCCGTAAAGGATCTGCCCATGGGCGCGGACGGGGAGGTGGAGCTCATAGCCTACAGAGGGAAATGAGCATCATACGTTCTCCCGCCGGCGGCATATAAACAAGCCGCAGTGTAACGGAGACAGCAAGAAATGTCATTCTGAGTCCGTCAGGCAAAAGGTCTTTTACAGCCGGATTTTTTCCGGGAAAAGGCCTCTCGCCTGCGCTCAGAATGACATCTTTTTTTGCCGAGTCTTATTATTCTGCCAGATCAGTCATATATGAGGGGAAACGCTTTCTGAGCTGGCTGAGTCTGTCCGGAGACGGCCGCATATTCTCCCGCATGCCGCCCCGCAGCCAGCCGCTTATGACGCCGAATACCACGCAGCTGTGATAGCCTGCGAGGGTGCCCCGCTCAGATTCATTCAGCTCCGCTTTTTCAAAGGCAGTGTCAATATAGGCGTTGACCGTCTGCTCGCACAGCTGCCATAGATACTGCTCAAATATATCCCGGCTCACGGAATTATAGATGTGCAAAATAGCCTTCTTGTTATCCGCGGCAAAGCTGACGGCCACGCCGATGCAGTCGTCAAGAGTGTCAATGGAGGGGTATCCGGTTATTATATCGTCTACCTTTGCGGTGAGTATCTCCTTTATGAGAGAGGGGATGTCCTGATAGTGATAATAAAAGGAGTTGCGGTTAATGCCACAGCGGTCGGAGATATCCTTTACGGTTATCCTGCTCAGGGGCTTTTCGTTGAGAAGCGCCATAAAGGCGGTTTTTATCGCTTTCTCAGTGAAATTCGCCATTGTATACACTCCCATTTTTATAAGATGTCTATATTATAACAAGCTATTTCAATTTTATATTAACTCTTCCGGACTTTACCCTGGAATGGACAAATACAATTCTCTCTTGCAGGGGGATTGCAAATCTGCTACTATTCGTTTATACCTTATGGCGTTTTGAAAGGACAGAAATAATGGATAAGCACGAGATGACAGAGCTGCTTAGGCAGGTGGCGGACGGGTCGGTCACGGTAGAGGACGCGGAGCTGAGGCTGAAGATGCAGCCCTTCAAGGAGATAGAGGAGTATGCCAAGGTGGATTTTCACCGGGGCATTAGGCAGGGCGTGCCGGAGGTCATATACGGCGCGGGCAAGACCAAAGAGCATATTCTGGGCATTGCCAGAGCCATGCTCAATAACGGTCAGGAAACTGTGCTCATAACAAGACTCCAGAGGGAGGCGGCGGAGTATATCAAGGCGGAGCTGCCGCTGGAGTACTCTGAGATATGCAATGTGGGCGTTATCGGCCCCATGCCGGAGCCCACAGGCAAGGGCAAGATCGTTGTGGCTACAGGCGGCACCAGCGACATTCCCGTGGCGGAGGAGGCGGCTGTCACTGCCCAGGTGCTGGGCAATCAGGTGGAGCGGCTGTACGATGTGGGTGTTTCCGGCATACACAGACTCCTGTCACACATGGAGGATATAATGAGCGCCAGAGCCATTGTGGCCGTGGCCGGTATGGAGGGGGCGCTGCCATCGGTAATAGGCGGGCTGGCAGATTGCCCGGTGATAGCCGTGCCCACCAGCGTTGGCTATGGGGCATCACTGGGCGGAATTGCGGCGCTGCTGTCAATGCTCAACTCCTGCGCCAGCGGCGTGGCGGTGGTGAACATAGACAACGGCTTTGGCGCGGGGTATATGGCAAGTATGATAAATCATCTGGAGTAAAGATGGAGCTGAAGGATTTTTTCGACAGACACACCAGAGCGGCGCTGGCCTATTCCGGCGGTGTTGACTCGGCGTATCTGCTGTACGCGGCACTGAGCTGCGGCGCGGAGATCAGGCCGTACTATGTGGTGTCCCAGTTTCAGCCGGAGTTTGAGCGGCGGGATGCGCTGAGACTTGCCCGCAGTCTGGGGGTAGAGCCGGAGCTGATAGAGCTGGATGCGCTGGCATGTCCGGAAGTCAGCTCAAACCTGGCTGACCGCTGCTACCACTGCAAAAAGAGAATAATGGGCGCGATAAAAGAGCGCGCCGCCATTGACGGCTATACACTGCTGCTGGACGGCACCAATTTCAGCGACGAGGCGGCGGACAGACCCGGCATGAGGGCGCTGAAAGAGCTGGAGGTACTGTCGCCCCTGCGCATATGTGAGCTTACCAAGCCTGAGATACGCCGGCTTTCCAGAGAGGCGGGGCTGTTTACCTGGGATAAGCCCGCCTATGCCTGCCTTGCCACGCGCATTCCCACGGGTGAAGTGATCACAGAGGAAAAGCTCTTCAAAATAGAAAAGAGCGAGG
Organism: uncultured Oscillospiraceae bacterium; assembly: GCA_964345655.1. Taxonomy (GTDB): domain Bacteria; phylum Bacillota; class Clostridia; order Oscillospirales; family Oscillospiraceae; genus Limivicinus. The sequence continues at coordinate 1,399 of CAYFSB010000175.1, read as the reverse complement.
ACTTTCTATTTGGCCTGGGCTTTTCGGATTTTCGCGTGCGGCTGCGGGGAGAAGGAGCGCTGCTCCAGTTTACCGCGGAGCAGCTGCCGGCGGCGGAGGAGAAGCTTGCGCATATACGCGCCGGACTCTGTGGGATGTTTTCCAATGTAGAGCTTGATAAAAACGGGAGGGTGAGAAGCCTTTGAAGACTATATATTTTGACTGCGCCATGGGCGCGGCAGGTGATATGCTGACCGGTGCGCTCCTGGAGCTGCACCCTGACCCGGAGGGCTTTTTGCACAGGATCAACGAGGCCCTTGCAGGTAAGGCACTCATATCCGCCGGGCCGGACAGTAAGTGCGGCATTTCGGGCACCCATGTGAGCGTTGTGATAGACGGCGACCAGGAGGGTGAAGAGACACACCATCACCACCACGCCAGTATAGGCGAGATGCGCGCGCATATCGGCGCTGCCGCTCTGCCGGAGCAGGTGAGACAGGATGCGCTGGAAGTGTTCAACACCATAGCCGAGGCGGAGAGCGCGGTACACGGCTGCCCAATGGAGAATGTGCATTTTCATGAGCTGGGCTCTCTGGATGCGCTGGCGGATGTTATGGCGGTATCACTGCTGATATACGAGCTTGCGCCGGATAAGATCATTGCTTCTCCCGTGAATGTGGGCAGCGGCACGGTGAAATGTGCCCACGGAATATTGCCGGTCCCGGCCCCCGCCACGGAGCGGATACTGAGAGGCCTGCCTGTGTACGCGGGGGATGTCAGAGGAGAGCTTTGTACGCCTACCGGCGCTGCGCTGCTGCGGCATTTTGCATCGGAGTTTGGCCGGATGCCCGTGATGCGGGTAGGCGCTGTGGGCTATGGCACTGGGACAAAGGATTTCCCGGCGGCAAACATTGTGCGCGCCATGCTGGGCGAGACGGAGTCGACCGCTGACAGGGCGCTGCTGCTCTGCTGCAATCTGGATGACATGACGCCGGAAGCGCTGGGCTTTGCCATGGAGGAGCTGTTTTCACAAGGGGCGCTGGATGTGTATTTCACAGCTATAGGCATGAAAAAAAGCAGACCGGCTGTGATGCTCAGCTGTATCTGCCGGCCGGAACAGAGAGAAGAAATGCTCCGCTGCATATTCAAAAACACCTCCACTCTGGGAGTGCGGGAGCTGCCCTGCGACAGGTACTGCCTCCAAAGGGACACGCGCACCGTGGACAGCGGCTTTGGCCAGGTGCGGATAAAGACCGCCAGGGGCTGGGGCGTATGCCGGGAAAAGGCGGAATATGAGGATCTGGCGAGAATTGCGAGGGCAAGAGCTGTGCCGCTGAGTCAGGTTCAGACTGCGATCGCACACAAATAAAAATCATGGGCAGTCCGACTGCCCATGAGTCAATTCGTCGACAAAGTCCGA
>CAYFSB010000174.1:3261-4260 GCA_964345655.1 uncultured Oscillospiraceae bacterium | reverse complement strand
GGCTCCGGTGGAGTCAGCCTTGTTCACAGCCAGCACCACCGGCTTTTTGGAGCGCAGCAGCATGTTGGCCACTTCCTTGTCCGCCGCAGTGACTCCGGTGCGCAAATCCGTCACCAGTATTATCACCGTGGCGGAGTCTATGGCTATCTGCGCCTGCTCCCGCATAAAGAGCAGGATCTCGTTGTCGGTGCCGGGCTCTATTCCGCCGGTATCAACCACGTCAAATTTTCTCCCGCACCACTCGCACTCGGCATAGAGCCTGTCGCGGGTGACGCCGGGAGTATCCTCACCTATGGACAGTCTCTGCCCTACAAGGCGGTTAAAGAGCATGGACTTGCCCACGTTTGGTCTGCCTACTATGGCTACAAGAGGTCTTGACATTGCGCCCTCCAATTTCTCAGTTCTGATTATATTTATAGTATTCCGCGGCCTCTTCATCCTCCCGCGCGGGAGTCTTCAGCTCCGGCAGGGCGCCTGACATGGCATCCCACAGGGCAAAGCCGTCCTGCTCCACGGGATAGATTGGCAGTCCCAGCTCAAGGCTGGCCTGCTTCAGGGTCACATCGTCCAGAAAATCCTGTTCCTGTCTGCGGAGCATGTTCTGGGATATGAGCAGCCGCTCCCCCAGCTCACGCCCCTTCAGCTGCGTTATAAGATCACCGCCGGTTATAAGGCCGGTGACATTTATGCTGCGGCCGAAAAAGTTGTTCTGTATGGGGTAGACTCTACCCCTTATTGTACCATATTTCTTTTGCGCCATACAAATGAGTTTTTCAAACAGCGGCGCTGCGGAGACTCCGGTGGCGATAGAGAAGGGCACTCCGTCCGGCTCATCGGACAGCTTCTGCGCCGAGGAGAACTCCGTCTCCATAAGCCGGAGCATACCCACCCCGTTTTCAAGCTGGGTGTACTCCTCATAAAACTCGTCCTCCGGCATTTCCCGGCCGGCCTTGAGGTACATCTCATCCCCACGGAAGAAGATGCGGGTACCACATTTCC
>CAYFSB010000174.1:0-3224 GCA_964345655.1 uncultured Oscillospiraceae bacterium | reverse complement strand
TCTTGACACATTCGTCCCCAAAGGCAGTCACCATATCTATGGTCTCCCCGGCGGGCTCCGGTGTAAAGGGCGTCAGCGGGTACAGCCCCTGCCTGAATTGTGTCAGTCCCACCGGGACTATGGAGACGCTGTGTACTCCCGGATACATATCCGCAAGCTCCCTCATGCTGCGCATCAGCTCCTGCCCGTCATTGAGACCGGGGCAGCAGACTATCTGGCAGTTCATAACTATACCCGACTCGGCAAACCGGCGCATAAGGGCTATGCTCTCCCCGGCTCTGGGGTTGCGGAGCATTTTGCACCTGAGCTCCGGATTGGTGGTGTGTACCGATACGTTCACAGGACTGACGTGCAGGGCAATTATCCGCTCTATCTCCCGCGGTGAGAGATTAGTCAGCGTGATATAGTTTCCAAGCAGGAAGCTCAGTCGGGCGTCGTCGTCCTTGAAATACATGGTCTTGCGCATACCTCCGGGCAGCTGGTCGATGAAGCAGAAGACGCAGTTGTTGGCGCAGGAGCGCGGAGAGTCCATCAGGTAGCTCTCAAAATCCAGCCGCAGATCTCCCCCCTCGCCCTTATGCACTTCCAGCTCATATTCGCCGCCGTCGGGCCGGCGCAGGACAATATGCAGCCTCTCGTCATAGGCGAAAAACTTGTAGTCCAGCACGTCGTGTATTATATTGCCGTTTATCGAGAGCAGTCTGTCCCCTGTCTTTGCCCTGTGGCGCAGCGGGCTGTCCTGGTCGATGGATTTGATGATATTTTCCATTTTACTCCGGTTAATGCAAAAGGAGGAAAGGCTACCCTCTCCTCCTCAAGCTTTTTTACTTGCTCTCTTCAACGTTGATGACCACGCGGCCGTTGTACTGTCCGCAGGCCTTGCAAGCACGGTGAGGCATGCAGAAAGCTCCGCAGTTGGGGCACGCTATGATTCCGGGAGCGGTAAGCTTCCAGGTGGAAGAACGTCTCTTATCACGTCTCTGTCTTGATACTTTTCCTTTTGGGACTGCCATGTTGACACCTCCTGATAACGGCTGTTTTGAGCAGCTCTAATTTTTTTCTCTATCCAAAAGCTGCTCAAGCACAGCAAATCTTGGATCAGTTTGTTTCCGGCACCCGCAGGGGCCCAGATTCAGGTTTTTGCCGCAGTCGGGACACAGGCCCTTGCAATCCTCTTTGCAGAGGAACTTGGTCTCCATGTCCAGAATGAAGCATGTGGACAAAATCTCGTCCAGATCTATCTCGTCTCCCTGAAGGATAAACAGCTCAGGGTTAACCCCGGTGTCCTCCTCCACGATGGTGGCATCAAGCTCGGTCAGCTTGACACTGTCAAAGTCACAGCCGCAGCGGTCACAGATACAGGTCATCTCCGCCGTGAGTTCTCCCTCAAGGTGCAGAATACCTGCCTCGTTGTAGACGCGGCCCACAGCATGGGGCTTCGCCTTATACGCCCTGACGGAGGGAAAATCCAGCCTGTCCGTCTCAATATCGCATTCAAACGGAACGGAGCCTCCGGGTATTTCAATAATCTCTCTTAAATCAAGCCGCATAAAATGTACCTCGCCGACGGGCATACATAACCACAGTCGCCTAAGTATTATAGTTGAAGTGACAAGGCTTGTCAACAGAAATTTTATATAGTATAATGCGAATTAATTGGTTTCCGCCGGAAAAAAGACAGGCTTTCACTGTCTGAACGACGCGAACCAGCGCCTTGACCGTTTTGTGGGCAAGGCTGTGCCGCTGCTGCCTGAATCACTGCTGCAAAAATACATCCGTCTCAAGCGCATAAAGCTAAACGGAAAAGGCGCCAAAAGGGACAGCCGTCTGGCTGCGGGAGACCTTGTACAGCTTTATATAAACGACGAGTTTTTTGAAAAGCCCAAAGAGGAGAATTCCTATCTGAAGGTGGGCACGCCAAAACTGAGCATAGTCTATGAGGATGAAAACATTCTCCTTGTAGACAAGAAGCCCGGCGTCCTCTGCCACAGTGCCGGGGTCTGGGACTATAATACCCTTATAGCCAACATACAGGCATATATGGCCCAGACGGGCCAGTGGCGGCCCAGGGAGGAGAATTCCTTTGCCCCTGCCCTCTGCAACCGGATAGACCGGAACACCGGCGGTATAGTCATCGCCGCGAAAAACGCGGAGGCTCTGCGGATACTGAACCAGAAGATAAGGGACAGAGAGATCGAAAAATACTATCTATGCGCCGTACAGGGCAGACCCAAGCCGCCCTCAGGCAGACTTGAGAACTACCTTTTTAAGGATGCTGGCAAAAACCAGGTATATGTGAAGACCAGACCTGAGCCTGGGGCCAGGACCGCCGTGACCGAGTATCGGCTGCTGCGCAGCAGCGGCGCTCTGTCGCTGGTGGAATGCCGGCTGCTCACCGGGCGCACACACCAGATCCGCGCCCAGATGGCCCATGCCGGCTGGCCGCTGCTGGGTGACGGAAAATACGGCAGCGAGCGTTTTAACAAAGGCTTTGATGAGAAGGGGCAGGCACTGTATTCCTACAGGCTCAGCTTCGACTTCAGCACCGACGCCGGTATTCTCGGCTACCTGAACGGCCGGGAGTTCAGAGTGGAAAAAGTGGATTTTGCCGAAAAGTATTTCGGCCTTGAAAATCTGGATTTCAAATAAGAGGCGGATAATTTTATGCTTAGTATATTGACTAAAATATTTATACGAGACCGGAACAATGTGACTGATGTAAAGGTGCGGGGCGCCTACGGTACCCTCTGCGGTCTGTTCAGCATTTTTCTGAACCTTTTGCTGTTTGCGGGGAAATATTTTGCCGGCGTGATCTCCGGTTCTGTGGCTATCACCGCCGATGCCTTCAACAACCTCTCTGACGCGGGCTCATCAATTATCACACTGCTGGGCTTCGTGTTCGCAGGCAAGAAGCCGGATCTGGACCACCCCTTTGGTCACGGAAGAATAGAGTACCTGGCGGGGCTGCTTCTGAGTATCGTCATCATCCTCATGGGTCTGGAGCTGGGCAAGAGCTCCTTTGAAAAAATTCTCCACCCTCAGGCCGTCGAGGCAGGACTGCTGCCTGCACTGATCCTTTTGGCCTCCATTCTGGTGAAGGTGTACATGTGCCTTTATAACAAGAAGATAGGCAAAAAAATAAACTCCGCCACCATGGAGGCCGTGGCTATAGACTCCCTCACAGACTCTATCGCCACAACAGTGGTACTCATATCCATGGGCGT
>CAYFSB010000173.1:0-4299 GCA_964345655.1 uncultured Oscillospiraceae bacterium | reverse complement strand
CGTTATTGACGAATATGGTGCAGATTTTCTCGCCGCGGTGTGCCGCATGGACTATCTCGGCAGTGCCTATAGAGGCCAGGTCGCCGTCGCCCTGATATGTAAATACCAGAGAATCGGGTTTTGCGCGCTTCACGCCGGTGGCAACAGCCGGGGCGCGGCCATGGGCGGCCTCCAGCATATCAACATTGAAGTAGTCATACGCGAAAACAGAGCAGCCGACAGGGGCCACACCCACAATATTTCCGCCCATTCCCGACTCTTCAAGGGCTTCAGCCACAAGGCGGTGGATTATGCCGTGGTTGCAGCCGGGGCAGTAGTGGAACTGCTTGTCGGTCAGATAGCTTGTTTTTTCAAATACGACAGACATTTATATACCCTCCTTCATTTCGAGGATCTGTGCCTTGATCTCATCAGTAGTGGGCATCTGGCTGCCGCAGTGGCCAAAATACTTCACGGGCAGCTTGCCGTTGAGAGCAAGTCTTACGTCCTCCATCATCTGGCCCTCGTTGGCTTCCACGTCCAGAATGGCCTTGGCGCTCTTGGTGGCCTCTACAAGCTCGGCATAGGGGAAGGGCCATACAGTGATGGGCCGGAACAGGCCTACCTTGATGCCCTGCTCACGCAGCTCATTGATGGCGGACTTGGCAATACGGGCAACAGTGCCGAAAGCGGTTATTACGATGTCCGCGTCCTCGGTCATATAGGACTCAAACATGATCTCGTTTTTCTCGATCTCCCGGTAAATGGCCTGCAGATTATTGTTGTGAACTGTGAGCTCCTCGGTATTGATATACAGGGAGTTAATGACGGCGCGCTTTGCGGGATCGTCGCCGGGCTTCCAGCCGGTGGTGGCCCAGGGCTTCTTCTCCGGGTCGACCTTGTAATCCACCATTTCGGGCATCTGGACCGGCTCCATCATCTGGGCCATAATACCGTCAGCCAAAAACAGCACAGGAACTCTGTACTTCTCAGCCTTGTCAAAGGCGAAGGAGAAGATGTCTATCGCCTCCTGAATGGAAGCGGGAGCATAGGTCAGCAGATGATAGTCGCCGTTGCCGCCGCCCTTGGTGGCCTGGAAATAGTCGCCCTGAGAGGCCTGGATGCTGCCGAGGCCGGGGCCGCCGCGCATGACGTTGAGAATGACGCAGGGGAGCTGTGCGCCCGCGCAGTAGGAGATACCCTCCTGCTTGAGGCTGACTCCGGGGCTGGAGGAAGAGGTTATAACGCGGGCGCCTGTGCTGGCCGCGCCATACACCATGTTGATCGCCGCGACTTCGCTCTCGGCCTGGAGGAAACAACCTCCCACTTCGGGCATACGGGCGGACATATACTCAGGAATCTCTGTCTGCGGGGTAATAGGATAGCCGAAGAAAAACCGGGCGCCGGCACGTATGGCGGCCTCCGCGATTGCTTCGCTACCCTTCATAAGAGTCAATGCCATTTTCAATTCCTCCTTAATCCTTTTCTATGCGGATTGCCACATCCGGGCAGGTGCGTGCGCAGGATGCGCAGCCGATGCAGGCCTCAGGGTCAACTACCTCCGCGGGGTGGTAGCCCTTTGCGTTGAGCTTTGTCCTGGAAAGGGCGAGTACGTTTTTCGGACATGCCCTGACACAGAGACCGCAGCCCTTACAAACAAGCTCATTTATTGTCACCTTTACCATGATTCTACCTCTTTTCAATTATGATTTTGCTTATATTAAACCGCCCTGCGGTAAACGACAGTAAAACGTGGGGCCTTTATTCGCTGAGCCCCTTTATCCAGCTTTCCCAGTCCCTGTGCATATAGGTATCTATAGCAAGGGGCGTACCCACATACTCAGGGTCGTGGCCCTCGGAGAGGAAGATATCCATCATCTCCTTGCGGCCTGAGGTATACAGCACCGGCACCCCCGTTATCTGGGAGACCTCTTTTATCATCTCATACCCGTCCCTGAGCTCATCCGGCCCGGTCATCTGGGCAAGATTGGTATTGTTTATCATGCCGGTTATCTTCAGTCTGGAGTGGGTCTGCATTTCCTCCTGGAGGCGGATAATTTTCTCCACCGTGCCCGCAAGCGGCCTGCGGATGTTGATAACATTCAGCACCTCAAGCCCGCCCGGCTCCAGATCCATAAAATCCTGATGATAGCGGCCAAGCGCAGTAGCGCCCACGGCGTCTCCACCAGAATCAAAAATGACGGTGTCCCAATCCATAGCAAATGCAGAGGCCACCTCCGCCGGCAGGGACAACGTCTCTATTCCTGAACAGGCATAATTGGGAGATACCAGCCGTATCTCCTTCATTCTGGTCATTCTGCCGCGCTCTGTCAGGCGAAAATAAGTATTTACCATATCCAGGTCCAGCAACTCCGTGCGGCCGGTCTCCGCCGCCTTCATGGCAAAATTCAGCGCAAGCTCCGTCTTGCCGCTGCCGTAGTTGCCTATTAGGACATACACTTTCTTCATATCTGCATTCCTTCCTTCCAGCGGCGCACACGCTGTCCTTACCCCCCACGCAGAGTCTGAGCAGCAGAGGCTGCGCGTCTTATGGAGGAAAACTCTTGTTCAGATTATTACACTTAGCATTCTATCATTAGTGTCCGTCTTCGTCAATGAACAATATGCCGATATTTGCCCATTTGCAAGTTGCAAATTGACGAACATTTACAAGTTTTTTATTTAGATAAAAGCAAAATTTCTATTTTTAGCTTTTTTTGCACCTATTTTTGCATTTTGCCTGTTTAGTATCCGTCAAGGCCGCCAAAGCGGGCGAGGACGGCAGGCGAAAAAACGCCCTCGGAGCATACCGGGTATGCTCCGAGGGAAAATGAGGCTATTCTGTTTTGACAGCCGCGCCGGACACCAGCAGCGTCACCTGATTATGGATTATATCGGCGACCCCGCCGGACACAAATATTTTTGCTGACCCGCTGTCGCCGAAGCTGCACCTGACCACGCCCTTTGAGACTGCGCACATCATTGGCGCATGGTCCGCCAAGATGCCCAGCGAGCCGAAATCCGTGGGTATGTTCACATATTTCACGGGCTTTTCAAAGACTGAGCCCTGAGAGGTCACTATGCTCAAATTGATTCTGTCAGCCATATCCCGCTCCTCAGACGCCGCGCTTTGCCAGCACCTCGTCGATACCGCCGCACATCAGGAAAGCCTGCTCCGGGATGTCGTCCACGTCGCCGCCCAAAATGGCCTGAAAGCCCTTTATGGTCTCCTTCAGCGGCACGAACCTGCCCTCCATGCCGGTGAAGTTCTCCGCCACATGGAAGGGCTGGGACAAAAAGCGCTGTATGCGCCTTGCCCTGCTCACTACAGCCTTATCGTCACTGCTCAGTTCATCCACACCCAGAACCGCTATAATGTCCTGCAGCTGCCTGTATTTTTCCAGCGTGGACTGGACCGCTCTGGCCGTATCGTAGTGTTCCTGGCCCAGCGTTTCAGGCTGGAGGATTCTGGAGCTGGACTCCAGCGGGTCCACCGCCGGGTATATGCCCAGCTCCGAAATGGAGCGGGACAGCACAGTGGTGGCGTCCAGATGCGCAAAGACTATGGCCGGGGCCGGGTCTGTCAGGTCGTCCGCGGGCACGTACACCGCCTGCACTGAGGTCACGGAGCCGTTGCGGGTAGAGGTGATGCGCTCCTGCAGATTGCCCATCTCGGTTGCAAGCGTAGGCTGATAGCCCACCGCCGAGGGCATGCGCCCCAGCAGCGCCGACACCTCTGAGCCGGCCTGGGTAAACCTAAAAATATTGTCTATGAACAGCAGTACATCCTGCCCGCTCTCATCACGGAAATCCTCCGCAATTGTAAGCCCGGACAGGGGCACCCGAAGTCTGGCTCCTGGCGGCTCGTTCATCTGGCCAAACACCAGCGCCGTCTTGTTGATGACGCCTGAGCCCAGCATCTCGTTCCACAGATCGTTCCCCTCGCGGCTGCGCTCACCCACACCGGCAAAGACCGAATAACCGCCGTGCTCATATGCAATGTTGCGGATAAGCTCCATTATAAGCACCGTCTTACCCACACCCGCGCCGCCGAACAGCCCGATCTTGCCGCCTCTGGAATATGGAGCCATCAGATCTACCACCTTGATACCGGTCTCCAGCATCTCTGTGGCGGGCAGCACCTCGGTAAAGGGTGGGTCGTCCCTGTGTATGGGCAGCCGCTTTTCGGCCTTCACCGGCCCCTTGCCGTCTATAGGCTCACCCAGGACATTAAACATACGCCCAAGCGTAGCCTCGCCCACCGGCACCGTTATGGGGGCACCGGTATCTATGACCTCCCAGCCCAGGGATATGCCGTCT
>CAYFSB010000172.1:0-4302 GCA_964345655.1 uncultured Oscillospiraceae bacterium | reverse complement strand
TTGCAAAAGCATCATAATAACCGGAGAAGTGATATAGTACGGCAGATTTGCGCAGACCACCGGGCGAAGCCCCGCCAGATGCTCCCGCACCAGTGCCGGGATATCCTGTCTGAGCACGTCGCCATAAAGAATTTCCACATTGCCGCAGTCTGCCAGCGTCTCCTCCAGCACCGGCTTTAGCGACTTATCCAGCTCCACAGCCAGCACCTTGCCCGCCCGTCTTGACAGCTCCGCCGTAAGGCAACCTATGCCGGGGCCTACTTCCAGCACCCCCGTGGCCATGTCAAGCTCCGCTTCCTCCGCTATCCGCTCAGGCACCCAGCGGGCTGTCAAAAAATTCTGCCCCTTGGACTTTGAGAAGCGAAAACTGTGCCTGTCCAACAGCTCATGTATTTGGTTTATATCCGTCAGTTCCATGCTCACCTGCTTTTAAAATAGCGCATCCACTGCCCCACAAGGCACATACATATGAGCAAAATGCAGCAGAGCTTGGCAAAGAGACCACCTGTGTAAAACAGCAGCAGCGTTCCGGCAAACAGTGCCAGAACCGTCCATAAAATTGCGGCTATAAGATAGTGCCTTGGGCTTTTTTCCTCTTTCATTTCGCGCTCTCTCCCTGTTTTTTCAAGATTTTCTCAAAGGCCTGCCGGGCGCTGTCATGGCCCGGCTCCGAGCTTATCTGTATGTTGCCCCGGTATCGAAAGCCACTGCTCTGCAGCAGGCTGCGCATGGGCTTGTTCTTTCTGTGTGTATCAGTGCGTATGCAGCGAAATCCAAGACGCCGGGTCTGTTCCTCGGCACAGCTCATCAGATATTCCGCCATGCCGCTGCCCCTATATTTCCCCGCCACCGCCGACCGGTGCAGTACGCAGCAGTCAAGCTCAGGCGTCCATTTCCCGTCGCTCAACTCCCTGTAGGCGGGTTCATCTGCCCTGGACAGCACGAAAAACGCCGCGCTCTCCGCCCCGTGCAGCACAACAAAGCACTCGCCCCACTCAATGTCCCTCATGAACACCTGCCGCGTGGGATAATCCCCCTGCCACTGGTCAACTCCGTGCTTTTTCAGGCTTTTCTTTGCGTCGGCCACCATATCCATAATGGCGTCAAGGTCATCTGTCCCCGCCGGGCGATAGCTCAACTCCCCGGTGAGCTTCATGCGCCCCGCGTCCTTTTTTATTCTCTCCAGCAGCTCAAGATCGCTCTTGTCCGTCAGCTCCAGCTTTTCAAACATGTCCGGGCGTTTTTCCATTGTGCGCTCCAACTGCTTCTGTCTGCGCCACCGCTCGACCTTTGCATGGTCGCCGTTTATCAGCAGTTCCGGCACCTTCTTCCCCTCCCAGACCTCCGGGCGGGTATACTGCGGGTATTCAAGAAGTCCGTCCCAATGGCTCTCCCCAGTGTAGCACTGCTCGTCCGACAAGACCCCCGGCACAAGCCGGCACACCGAGTCCGCCACAGCCATGGCCGCTATCTCCCCGCCTGTAAGCACGAAATCCCCAAGAGATATCTCCTCATCCACGCACTGCTCTATAAATCTCTCGTCCACGCCCTCATAGTGCCCGCAGACCAGTACCAGATGATCATAGTCCCGCCGCAGCCTTTTTGCTGTCTCCTGAGTATAGGTCTTCCCCTGGGGGGAGAGATATATCACCCGGCTCCTTCTGCCCTGTGCAGTTGACATAATCTCGTCAAGGCATGCCTTCAGCGGCTGCGCCATCATCACACAGCCCCAGCCGCCGCCATAGGGATAGTCGTCCACCTGGCACTGCTTATTGTCTGTATAGTCCCGGATCTGCGCGCAGTTTATCTCAACGATCCCCGTTTTTGCGGCTCTCCCAAGGATGCTCTCGTGGAGCACCCCATTCACCGTCTCCGGAAAAAGGGTCATTATATCTATTCTCATCCAGCTCACATTCCCTCTATAAGCCTTACGGTGATGATCCCGCTCTCCGCATCGGTTGACATAATAAATTCAGGTACAGCAGGGATAAGGTGTTCCTGCTCACCCTTCACCACATATACGTTGGAGGCCGGGGTCTCCATCACCTCGGTGAGTCTGCCTATCTCATTGCCCTGTTCGTCCTGCACAAGGGCGCCGATTATGTCCTGCACAAAGAAGGCGCCTCTGGACAGCTTTGCATCATCCCTGCATATATACACGATCTTTCCCTTGAGACGCATGGCGGCGTTAACATCGGAGACATCCTCAAGCTTTGCCAGAAGAAAGCATTTCTGCGTTTTGGCGGAAAGTATCTTATGCTCTGTCCCGTCAATGAAGATGCGCTGAAAGCGCTTCATAAACTGCGGGCTGTCCAGCCATACCTCAATTTTCACCTCTCCAATAATACCGTGAGTATTCACCACGCGGCCTGCCTCAATATATTGCTTCTTCTCCATGGACATCCTCCAAATCTGCTGATATATAATAGATTATTTTATCACATTTTACTCCGTCTGCCAAGAAAAACCGCAGCGGTCCGCAAAAACGCATGCCGTACAAAAATATCATCCTGAGAGTGCAGGGTCAGGGGATCTTTCTCCGGCAGGTGCTTTTCTCGGAAAGATCCTCCACTTGCGTTCAGGATGACATTTTTTATTTTAATTAAGCCTCCACCGGCACATTCAGGCTTTCCTGCATGGCAGCGTCAGTCAGCCCTGACCTCATCGGGAATTGTGACCTCGCCCACCTTGTTGAACCTTGACAGGACAATGCTCACCGTGACTCCGTTCACACTCAGCTTATCGCTCAGCCCGCTTAGTCCGAAGGAACCCAGCGCCTCACCGAGAATGCCGGGCAGAACATCCTGCATCACCTGGGTCAGGTCCATGTCATAGCGCACAACCATGCCGGAGTCCTTGTCTATCCATATGGATGTGGGGATGCTGCCAAGCTTGGAGAAATCCTCCTCTGAAAGCTCTGTGCCCAGGCTCTGAGAGAGCATATCTCCTACCCCTGTGAGCTCCATCGCGGCGCCAACATTTTCTCCGGTTATAATTCCGTCATACCTTGTGGCGGCGGAGCCTCTTATTTTCTCTTCCCCCACCTCTTTAAAGCTGGAGGCGCAGTCTACAAAAAGCTGCATACCGTCCACGATATTAATCTGTGAAGGCGCATCGTCGGCGCTGACGGTCTTCTCCTCCCAGTCGTCCCCTCCGTCGGCAGAGATGTACACCTTGTATTCATCCCCCGCTTTTTCCACATAGCTCTGCAGATCCCGGCTTAAGCCCTTTGCAGAGAGCAGCATATCCAACTTCGCCGTGAGGGGATCTATCTGCATGTCCATGGCCCCGTCCACCGTCACAGCCATATCCGCGCTCTTGCCAAGCACCTTAAACGCCATATCTATCTGCATGTCCATGTCCATATGCAGGTTCTCAACCTGACTCATGGCTTTGACCGCTTTTGGCGCCTTTGTCTCGAAGGAGCCGCAGGCGGTGAGACACAGCATCATAGCCGCCGCGACTGTCAGCGCCGCAATTTTCTTAATTTTTTTCATTGAGATTCTCCTTTTTTGAATATACAGGTTGGTTTTATTTTACTTTATATTATGCCTCATTTCAATCGGGAAAACAACAAAATTGCGCTGGAAGCCGAAACACGGCCAAAAAACGGCGTCACTCTGAGATCGGGCGAAGGTTCTTTTACCACGTGATATCCGTGAAAAAAGCTCCTTCAGCCTGACTATCTCAGAATGACGCCGTTTTAGCCTGCCGCAGTTATCCTGCGGCGGGCCGGCTTTGTGTATCTCGGTCAAGTATCTCGACGGAGACCTTTTTGCCCTTTCTCTGGGCGACGGCCCGCATGAGTATACGGATCTGCTTTACGATCCTGCCCTGCCGGCCGATGACCTTGCCCATATCACCCTCGGCGACACGAACTTCATATACTGTCTCGCCGTCGGCTTTGCGCTCGGTCACAGAGACTTGGTCCGGGTTGTCCACAAGGCTCTGCACAATGTAGGTCAATAGCTCTTTCATGCCGGTAGAAACTCCTTATTAGGCCTCGACCTTCTTGAGCAGGCCGCGGACTGTGTCAGTAGGCTGGGCGCCGTTTGCGATCCAGTATTTTGCGCGCTCCACGTCGACCTTGATCTTGTTGGTGTTGGCCATGGGATCGTAAACACCAATCTCTTCAATGAAACGACCGTCACGAGGGCAGCGGGAATCCGCCACGACGATACGATAGTAGGGTGCCTTAGTAGCTCCCATTCTGCGAAGTCTGATTTTTACCATTGTATATTCACCTCCATGTAAATACTCTTTTATATTACAGACACCAAAGGTGTGTGTAAGCCTTCAAAA
>CAYFSB010000171.1:3469-4328 GCA_964345655.1 uncultured Oscillospiraceae bacterium | reverse complement strand
AGCACCTGCCAATTCGTTGTGTTGATTGCGTAAGCAGGTGCTGTGCCGGCAACGATATTGCCATTCTCGTCCACGGCATTGGCCACAACAGCCACGCGGATATAGGCGTCGATATTGCCGGTGTTTTTCACTGTGACAGATTTCTTTGTGGTTCCGTCAAAGGTCTCGTTAATGGGGATCGGCACTGAGCCGGGGATCATGGTGTTGGTGACGGTGCCGGGGTTGGATATGAGCCAGGCCACTGTGCCGGTAACTGCCAGCGCAACCACCAGAATAAGGGACAGCGCCAGAATTACGGGCTTGCCTCCCCGCCTTCTGCCGCGGGGTGCTGCGTGATTTCCGTTATACATCATTGCTCCCCCCTCTCTCAGTTAGCTGCGGCCGGTTTGGCCGAGTTGTTCTGTGCGTATGCGCTGCCGTCCAACAGATAGAAATTAGTCTTGGTATTTGGGACAGTCACTGCATTCTTTGAGGCATCAAAACCGAGCGTTATTTCTTCAATGTCTGCGCCGTATCTCCATGACCACTTGGATACCTCAGTAATGGTAAACGTTTCGCCAACATTTAGTCCGGCGATCGTAACCGTGCCATTTCCTTTCACGGAAACCTTAACGGTCGTACCCTTGTCCCCAACAATGTTGAAAATGAAACCGTCATTCTCATTTGTTGCGCCGGATTTTGTAATAGTCAAACTCGTTTTGTTGGGGGTGTAAACAAAGACAATAACATTTTCATCACCCGTGGCTCCATAGACAAGCTCTTTGGTAATCTGGAATTGCTGTGGAGAGTAGTTGTCAATAGGAATATAGGTTTCTGTCACGATGGAGAACTTATTGCCACTGATCACCTTGTCTTCCGC
>CAYFSB010000171.1:0-3459 GCA_964345655.1 uncultured Oscillospiraceae bacterium | reverse complement strand
GATATTGCAGCCGAGGTACTTGTTTTATTAGGGAAATAATCGTTAGGAGTCTCAACCAGATTTAAATCTATACCCATTTTCGCTCTCTCTGTAACAGTTTCACCCAGTTTTACAGAGTTAGTGCGATCATCCGCCAGCTTTGTTGTCGTCCCTTCAAGGTAATAGTGAACGGTATAGGTTACGACTACCTGATCAGAAAACTTCGGATAAAGATTATAGTCCTTTACAATGGGCATGGTAAAGGTGAACAGTTGCTCCGCATTGTTCTCGTCCTTGTAAAACCACCCGACAAACACCTTGCCCTGCTGCGTTGGCTCTGTAGGTGCTGTACCGGTCTTATACTTTTCAACTTGCTGAGAGCCGGTGTATCTGTCATAGGCATACAGCGTTTTTAAGTCCTCTCCGGTATAGGTAGTAACGGTATAGCTGCGATTGACCCACTTGGCGTAAAGAGCCAGATCAGCAGCCGGCATTGTATGCGCCGACAGGACAAACGAATCACCAGTACACTGGGGATTCTGATACCATCCTGCAAAGACAGCATCCGGTTCTACGGTAGCCGGTTTATTGGTTGGCGTGTAATCAAAAGATGCAAGGTTTTGTTCATATTTTGGTTTTTCGGTTTTGTCGGCTGTGCTGTTGCTGGCGGAGTAGAAATTCAAGTTGTAGGTGTTACGCGTGTAATAGAACTTCGCCCCAGCACAGTTAACGCCGTTAGCTGTTCCGTGGTCATAGGTAAAGCCTTCAAACGCATACCTGTCCTCGTCAGTGACAGTATACCCTCCGCCAACCTTGTCAACGTGGAAAATCTCCTGATAGTCTCCGTTTAAGTCCGGGGCATAGTAGGTCATCGTACCTTCACTTGCACTACTACCGCGGTTATATAAGTCGCTTTTTCATGGTTTTATCCTCCTATAAATTAATATATGTATTACAATTATCACTGTAGGGCCCTTACAGCGATAAAAGCAATAACCAACAAAAGATTTTGCCGGAAGAAAGGATGCGCATGGAATACAACCAGCATGTTCAAGTCTTGAGTGTGAAACAGTTTTTGTGTTGTTCCCTAATATACTAGTGTCTAAAGTTGAAATAAACTTGACATTTAAGTAGTGAAGAACTGGATTTGGGCAGACTAGACAATATTTCAGTTTTAAATTTGTGAATTGTTTGCGCATTCTCAAGATTCTGCTGATAGTAGTTTACTGCATATGTCGCCTTACCAGCAACATAGTAAAGAGTTACAGTATTCTATGTGTGGCAATGGTTTCTTCATTCAGCATGAAAGTAATGACGTCACCTGTAGAAAGCGTATAGGGATCAACTTTTTTAACATATATCAATGACCCGGTATGGTACGTCGGTTCCATGGAGCCGGACAGCACCGTATACACCTGCAGGCCAAACAGCCGCACACCAACCAGCAGCATCGCCAGCGCAACTGCGGCGATCACCAGAAGAGTTGTGAATATATTCCAGATTTTTTTAAATGCTTTACTCATGTATTACCCTTTGTCGTCGCTTTTGGGGGATATTGCTTATAATACCAGTCGAGAAATTCGCCATAAAGAGCCATCTCCGCATTGTGGCGGGCTTCTATCGCGTCATCCTTATTTGCAAACGTCCCCAAATGATAAGTCTGTTTTTTAAATGTTATACTGGCCTGCCACTTGTTCCTGAACGCTCTCACGCCCCGGCAGCCACTTGTATTGCGGATACTGAGCTTGCCGGTATTGTCTATGAACTGGATGCAGGTGCCCTAAACATAGCTCAGGTTGCGCTTGAGCAAGTCATTATCGCCCTTGGCACAGCCGCAGCTTTTGGCCTTTCCGGCACGAAGCGAGCTGAGCGGCCGCTCACACTCATTGCCGCAGTCACACCTGCAGCGCCACACAACGGAATCCCCGCTGCGTTTCTCCGTAGGCTCCACCGCTATAAGGCGGCCAAAACGCTGGCCGGCAATGTTCAAATACCTTGAGTGCCGACTCTCAGCGGCAAGGCAGCCACAGCTTCTCGTATTTCCGGAGACCAGCTCATTGCAGGTGACTTCCTTTATATTGCCGCAGTCACACTTGCAGCGCCACAGCACACTGTTATTCCTCGTACCTCCTGCCGGCTCTACGGCCAGCAGCCTGCCAAAGCGCTGACCTGTTATGTCCCTCCTGGGGCCTCTGTGCCTCAGGCAGCCGCAGGAATGCGTCAGATCGTGCACAAGGCAATGATAGCTTACATTCTTTACGTTGCCGCAGTCACATTTACATTCCCACACGGCGCCGCTATTTCTTCCCGAGACCAACCGTATGGCTGTTAGCATACCGAATTTCTTTCCGGTTATATCAAATGAAGAGCCCATCCGTTTTATCCCGCCTCTGTACAATCACTCCCGGCCTAAAATCCGTGATATTCCAAAAAGAGTGATGTTGTATATATTATGCTGTCAGTTTATCACACCAAATATTTTAATGCAGTCCCCTCTTGAGCCTAATTCATTACCATTCTTCTCTTTTCATGTCATTATTTTCTGAAATAATCCGTTTGATTTACATAATCCGGAATAATTTAGTATTTATAATGCTTTTTTAAATAAACCTTATATTTATGTTGTCTTGTACCGCAGATGAGCGCCGGCACATGGTAAGCGCCTGTTTGCCGCAGGCCTTGCAGCATTTGAAAGGTCTATCCAGATTATATGCCACTCTTGGCAGATAGCCGGAATCCTCCAGCAGCGTAAACAGGGGGAAAAATATTGCCATAGGCGCAGCATAACCAACACTACCCATGCCAACACCCGATATGCCCCGTCTATAAGCAGTCCGCCCAGCCATTTCGGCGCGCCAAGAGTTGTGAAAAGCGCCCAGAGTCGGGTCTGAAAGCCCAGCAGCAGCTTTGAAAGCAGCTCTGAGGGGTAGTTTGCGCCTACAATAGTTATATAAAAAATCAGCGCCAACAGCAGCAGCATCAGCGGATATCCCAACAGTCTGCCGGTTACAAGGCGGTCAATATGTCTGTCTCTGCGGCTGCCTCCGCTGTCGCAGCGCACGGCGGCCGCGCCTATATCCTCTGCCGCCGTCACCAGCGCCGAGGCCAGCATATCCTCAAGGCGATCTCTGTCGACGCCTGTGTCTCTCATCTTTTGCCGTTCCCGCTCCGCTTTATTCAGCAGTCTTTCGTTCCCGCTCAGCGCTCCGTCAAGATAGTCATCCGTCTTATCCAGCAGCGCCGTGTCTCCCTCCAACAGCCGCAGACTGAGCCATCGGGCATCCAGCCTTTCACCGCACAGCTCCTGCGACATGGGAAGCAGACTATCCACCGCCTGCTCCACGCCCCCCGGATAGCCAACGCAAAAGCGCGGGCCGGGGGCGGGGGTGTCCAGCAGGCTGTCCAACGCTGCCAGAAGAGCCTCCCGGCTGCCCCGCTCTCTGGCCACCATGCCAAGCACCGGCACGCCCAGCCGCCGGG
>CAYFSB010000170.1:3925-4361 GCA_964345655.1 uncultured Oscillospiraceae bacterium | reverse complement strand
CTCCGAGCGCGATTACCGCGTGCGCTGTCAGTGCGACTGGAGACCCATAATCCGGGTGCTCAGGGCCTTTGCGGAAAAGGGCTGGGCGGTGGAGACCGAGGGACGCTGGCATTTTACAGTGCCGGGCTTCCTCATATCCAACACGCTTATCGGCATAATGCTTGAAGCCCAGGCCAGCGGCAGAGTCGAGGGCACGCCCTGGCTCAGCGAGGCATTTAAGGCGGAGAAGAAAATAAGTCTGCCAAAGGGTGAGGACGAGCTGTTTACCGAGCTTTACAATCAAAAAGTAAATAATTGAGGATATAAATGTGATAAAAAGAAAAAATGGCAGCGGCGGCGCACATGTAAATACAGACAGCGGCAATACCCCGGGAAAAAAGTCGGTCAAGGACGACGGCGGCGCACCTGCAAAGAGACAGAGAAAGAGCGAGCGCGC
>CAYFSB010000170.1:1550-3915 GCA_964345655.1 uncultured Oscillospiraceae bacterium | reverse complement strand
CTCGTCAGCGCCGAGCTGCAGCTCTTGACAGGCGGCGCGTGCGCCGGATGCTGTCGAGCGTGGCCTCGGGCAGCGGGTCGCCGGCAACGCGCACGCCTTCGAGACCGGCGATCTGGCGGTCCCAGACGAAAGGCGCGTCGAGCGCGTCGAGCGCGCGGCGGATGAGCGAAAGACCGCAAAAGCAGCGGCGGCCCAGACAAAAAAAGCCGCCCGTGCGGAAAAAATTCAGGCCGCAAAAGCAGCGAGAAAAAAGAGAGATTTCACAAAGCTGAAGAGGGCGCTGATAATCATTGCGGCGGCTGCGGCAGTGCTGACGGCGGGCGCGGCCGTAGGCGGATACTATGTGACAAAAAGCGATGTGAACCTGCCGAAAATTTATGTGGACGGCGTTTTCGTAGGCGGGTTGACTCAGGAAGAGACGCTTGCAAAGCTGGATGAGCATGCCTGGGACGAGAATGTGAGCGTGGCTCTGCGGGTGAAGCTGCCCGCCACAGTCAGCTTCAAGCTGGATATGTGCCAGTCCGGCGCAAAGTTCACCAAGGACGGCGCGGTGGCCGCGGCACACAGGTATGGTCACGCAGGCAACTGGTTTGAGAATCTGTTTAAATATCTGGGGAATCTGCTTGTAAAGGTGGATGTGAGCGAGACCTATATGCGTCTGGATGAGGACTATATAAGGGACTGCGCCCAGAAGGGCATAGAGAAGTTTGAAAAAAAGACAGCCGATGCCGGATATGTGGTGGATGAGAAAAGAGCTGTGCTGCGCATGGTAAAGGGCGCGGGACAGATTGAGATAGATTTGGAGGATCTCTGCCAGCAGATATCCCTGGCGCTTTTAAACGACCAGAGACTGCTGGAGTATTCAAATGTAAAGGGCACTGTAAACATGCCGGACTTTGACGATATCCACCAGAAGCTGGGTGTTGAGCCTCAGGACGCCTATTTTGATGAGACCACATTTGAAATCGTGGATGAGGTGGTGGGCTGTTCCTTCGATGCGGAGCAGGCCAAGAGCATATGGCAGGCGGCGCAGCCAGGGGATACCGTGCGCGTACCGCTGGATATCACCTATCCGGAGAAGACCAAAGAGTATCTGGAGAGCCTGCTTTACAGGGACAGGCTGGGCTTCCAGGTGACAAAATACACCTATAGCTCCGATAACCGTATAAACAACATTAACCTTGCGGCCTCAAAGCTCAACGGCCTAATTTTGATGCCCGGACAGGTGTTTTCGTATAATGAGACCGTGGGCCAGCGCACAACGGAGGCGGGCTTCCTGGCGGCGGGAGCGTATAATGACGGGCAGGTGGTGCAGGAGATAGGCGGCGGCATATGCCAGGTGTCCTCCACGCTGTACTGCGCGGTCATGCTGTCCCAGCTCGAAACTGTGGATCGCACAAGTCATTATTTCAGGGTGGATTATCTGGACCTGGGTCTGGATGCTACAGTCAGCTGGCCGGGGCCGGACTTTAAATTTAAGAATTCAAGGGAATACCCGGTGAAAATCGTGACCTACTGCGACAACGAGGCCAAGACGCTGACCATAGAGATATGGGGCACCGATGTGGACGGCAGCTATGTTGAGCTGCGCCATGAGACCAGCTGTATTTTTGACGAGGAATATACCGATGTGATCGTAGGCTACGGAGTCAGCGCCTACCGCATGGTGTACGATAAGGACGGCAATTTCCTGTATCAGGTACAGGAGCCATACGGAATTTACAATTTCCACGATGAGGATATAAACTGGCCTGAGCCCACACCGGAGGGTGACACAAGCAGCGGTGAAGGCAGCGGCTATGAGGGCGGCTCACCTGCGGCAGTCGTACCGGAAGGATAGAGACGGAGAAGAGAAAAAGCAAAACTGTTATAGGAGAGAAGAGCATGGAGAAGAAAACATTTTATATCACAACACCGATCTATTACCCATCGGACAAGCTGCATATCGGCCATGCGTACTGCACCGTGGCCACTGACACCATCGCCAGATACAAGAGGCTGTGCGGGTATGATGTGATGTTCCTTACCGGCACCGATGAGCACGGCCAGAAGATCGAGGAGAAAGCCAAAGCCGCCGGGCTGACGCCTAAGGCCTTTGTGGACAGGATCGTCACCGGCGAGAAGGGCATCCTGGATCTGTGGAAGCTGATGAACATATCAAACGACCGCTTCATCCGCACCACCGATGACTATCATGTGGAGGCCATCCAGCGCATATTCAGAAAGATGTACGACAAGGGCGATATCTACAAGGGCGCATATAAGGGAAAATACTGCACCCCATGTGAGAGCTTTTGGACAGACAGCCAGCTGAAGGACGGCAAATGCCCGGACTGCGGCGGCGAGGTCCACGAGGCCGAGGAGG
>CAYFSB010000170.1:0-1540 GCA_964345655.1 uncultured Oscillospiraceae bacterium | reverse complement strand
ATTTCTTCCGCCTCTCCAAATACGCAAAGCCAGTGCAGGAACTGCTGGAGACCGGCACCTTCCTTGAGCCTGCCTCCCGCGTAAACGAAATGATAAACAACTTCATAAAGCCCGGCCTTGAGGATCTCTGTGTCTCCCGCACCAGCTTCAGCTGGGGCATTCCGGTGGACTTTGACCCGGGCCATGTGGTGTATGTGTGGGTGGACGCCCTCTTCAACTATTGCACCGCCATGGGCCTGATGAACGATAGATACGATGATTTTGATAAATACTGGCCTGCGGTGCATATTGTGGGCAAAGAGATCGTACGTTTCCACTCCATAATCTGGCCGGCCATGCTCATGAGCATGGAGCTGCCCCTGCCGAAAAAAGTCTACGGCCACGGCTGGCTGGTAATTGACGGAGGCAAGATGTCCAAGTCCAAGGGCAATGTGGTGGACCCCTACGTTCTGGCGGAGAAGTTCGGCGTGGATGCTCTGCGCTTCTTCCTGCTGCGCACCTTCCCCTTCGGCTCAGACGGCAATTTCTCAAACGAGCTGCTCATAAGCACTATCAATACCGATCTTGCCAATGACCTTGGCAATCTGGTCTCCCGGACCACGGCCATGGTGGAGAAGTATTTCGGCGGCCGACTCATTGCCGAGCGGGAAGCCGAGCCTATGGACGACGAGCTTGTGGGACTTATCAGCTCCACCAGAGCCCGCTATGAAAAACAGATGGAAGAGTTCCAGCTCCATGTGGCGCTGGAGGAGGTCTTCAAGCTGATACAGCGTGCCAATAAGTATATCGACGAGACGGCACCCTGGGTACTTGCCAAGGACGAGAGCAAAAAGCCCCGCCTTGCAAGCGTTATGTATAACCTGCTTGAAGCGCTGCGGGTATCGCTGATAATGCTCAGCCCCTTTATGCCTGACAGCTGTGAGAAGGCTTTTTCTCAGATAGGCGCGGACGCCGGCTGCACAGGCTGGGACAAAGCCGACAAGTACGGCATCCTGCCCACCGATGTGCTGGTTCACAAGGGCGAGACCCTGTTCCCCAGAGTAGATATGGCAAAAATGCTGGAGGAACTGGAAAATCACAAGAACGGCGCCAAGGCGCCGGAGGTCAAGCCTGTACTGCCCGATGTCACTATAGACGATTTCGCGAAGAACGACATGCGCGTGTGCAAGGTGCTCAGCTGCGAGGCAGTGAAGAAGTCCGACAAGCTGCTGAAGTTTATGCTGGATGACGGCAGCGGTACACCCCGCCAGATACTCTCCGGAATTCACAAGTTCTATGAGCCGGAAGCCCTTGTGGGCAAGACCGTGGTGGCTATTTTGAACCTGCCCCCCAGAAAAATGATGGGGCAGATGTCCAACGGTATGCTGCTCTCCGCCGTCCGCGAGGTCGATGGCAAGGAGGAGCTGCACCTTATGATATTGGACGACAGCGTCCCCGCCGGTTCTCAGCTCTGCTGAAAAAGACCGAGCAAGATCAAAACAGCATAAAAAACATGTCCTCCTTTGCTTTGAAGTGACCCCAAAAAGATAGACAAATATAT
>CAYFSB010000169.1:1111-4365 GCA_964345655.1 uncultured Oscillospiraceae bacterium | reverse complement strand
AAGCTATGTCTTCTTTTATGCTATCTAAATTTGCGCAACTTATTGTACATTATCAACAGCAGATGAAGGAGATATAATTATGGGCGACAAATATCTTGGTACAAAAACGGAGAGAAACCTGAGAGAAGCTTTTTCTGGCGAGTCTCAGGCCAGAAATAAGTATACCTATTTTGCCTCAGCGGCAAGGAAGGCCGGTTATGAGCAGATTGCCGATATATTTCTGAAGACAGCCGACAACGAAAAAGAGCACGCAAAGCTTTTGTTTAAAGAGCTTGGCGCCCTTGGTACTACGGCGGAGAATTTGCTCAGTGCTGCGGAGGGCGAGTATTACGAGTGGAGCGATATGTATTACCGCATGGCAAATGAGGCTCAGGAAGAGGGCTTTACGGCCCTTGCGGAGAAGTTCAGGAGTGTGGCTGCCATTGAGCGAACTCATGAGGACAGGTACAGAGCGCTGCTAAACAATGTTGAGACTGCCCAGGTTTTAGAAAAATGCGGAGTGCAGGTCTGGGAGTGCCGCAACTGCGGACATCTGGCTATTGGTACAAAGGCGCCGGAAATTTGCCCGGTATGCGCACATCCACAGAGCTTTTTTGAGCTCAGAAAAGAAAACTATTGAAACGTTTCCACTGTATAGTGCTCTGAATGAAATTAAAAAGCGTTGGCGAGGGGGACATCATCCACTAGCCAACGCTTTTTTTCACACGCTGATTTTATTTCCGGCTCTTTGCCGCGTATCTGAACATCCATATAACTATTGCCACAAGGGCAATAACCACCGCTATACCTAAAACAGCATCTACAACGCCGCCCAGCAGCCCTATCGCGCCTGTGACCAGCTTTACCGCGAGAACGATAAGTCCAATTGTAACGGCCAGAATAATAATTCCGCCAAAGATCTTTCCTATTTTCATCTTTTTCTCCTTTACTCCGTTATCTGTCCAAGCTTTTTTAAAACGTCCTGAAAATAGTCCGGCAGCGGACTTTTCAGCACTATTAGCTCCCCGCTGCGGGGATGTATAAACTTCAGCTGCCGTGCATGCAGACACTGACCCTCAAGTCCCTTGTCTGGGGAGGGGGCGCCATAGGTGTAGTCGCCCAAAAGAGGATGCCCAAGACTCGCCATATGGACTCGTATCTGGTGGGTCCTGCCTGTCTCAAGGGCGCAGGACAAATGCGTATAGCCCCTGTATCTGGCAATGACCTGCCAGTGGGTCATCGCTGGGCGGGAGTTTTTTTCCGTGACGGCCATCCGCTTGCGATCTGTGGGGTGGCGGCCAATTGGCCTGTCCACGGTGCCGCTGTCCTCACGCATACTCCCCCGAACAACTGCCTCGTATACCCTGGAAAGGCTTCTGTCTGCCAGCTGTGCGGAGAGCTTTCTATGGGAAAAATCGTTCTTTGCCGCTATCAGAAGGCCTGAGGTGTCTTTGTCAATGCGATGGACAATTCCGGGCCGCTTTTCCCCGCCGATGCCGGATAGACGGTCTCCGCAGTGATACAGAAGGGCATTTACAAGCGTCCCGTCAGGATGTCCAGGCGCAGGGTGGACGACCATGCCTCTCGGTTTATTCACAACAATAACATCGTCATCCTCAAAAACTGTGTCCAAAGGAATGTTTTGTGGAACAAGCGGAACATCCACGGCCTCCGGAATAAGAAGCTCAAAGGTATCTCCGGCAGCACAGCGGTAGTTTTTTTTCAGCACGGCCCCGTTTAATGTTACATTGCCGCCCTCAATCAGCCGCTGGGCGGCATTGCGGGTAAGACCCTCTATGTTGCAGGCAAGGAGAGCGTCGATTCGCTCGCCGCTCTCCCTGGCTGTGACAAGAAAAATATTCTCATCCATATGGTTTATTTGAATTCATCCAGAATGTCATCCAGTGAAAAGTCCGATTTGTCGCCGGAAAGCTTGGCAGCTGTCTTTGCCGGTGCGGGCGCCTGAGCTGCCGCGGGCTGAACGGGACGGGGCTGCTGAACGGGTGCCTGCTGAACGGGTGCCTGCTGAACAGGCGCCTTCGGGGCATCTGGGGCAGTACGTGGTTGCTGCTGCGGCTGTGCAGCGGTTTTCTGCGCGCTGTATTGTGAAGCAGAATAGCTGGGAGTTACGCCGCTTGCTTTGGCGGCATAGCTGTTTTTCTGTTGCGCGTCTACTCTGGCGTTTGCGCGCTCCCACTCGGCAAAGGGATCGGCGGCGTCATAGTTGGACTTGGCTTTCACTGCCGGCTGAGAGCTGGTCTGCTGCTGGCGAACGGCGCGGGAAGCCTTGTACTGTTCGTATTCGTCCTCATACTTGGCCTTGCGGGATTTCTTCGGATTTTTTTCACGCTTTGACTCTTTATCACGGCGGCGTGAGGGCCTGTCGTCTTCCTCATCGTCCTCGTCCTCAAATTCATCATCATAGGCAAGCTCAGGCTTCGGTTCCCGCTCAAAAATAATCGCTATAACAAAGAACAGACAAAAGACGGTGATAAAGATATCCGCCACATTGAAAACGGGGAAGTTAAAAAGCTCAAGCTTAAACATGTCCTGTACATAGCCGTAAATGACCCGGTCAATGCAGTTTGACAAGCCCCCTGCGGTTACAAGCACAAGACTCCAGCGGGCAACCTTCCCCGATACAAACCGGGTGGCCAACGCCAGAATTACTGCCACGGTAAACACGCCGGTAAGAATGATAAAGTAGATGCGGGCACCGCCGCCGCTGAGGAAGCTGAAAGCGGCACCGTCGTTGTGGAGGTTCACAAGGCTGATAATACCTGGGATAAAGGCCTCCCCTGTGGATTCCAGGGCGATGGAGCCGGAGACCCAGTACTTCACCCATTGGTCAACTATAATGACCAGCACAGCAACTATTGCATACAGCATATCTCTCTCCTATCTGCCGCGGTAAAAAAGACCACGCGGCGCGCGAATTGCGATGCCGTTTGCGGCATCAAATACTGTTGGTTTAAAAAATCAGAGTGCAGCCACAACGGCGGCGCAGCGGGGGCAAAGTCCGGTTTCGGGGTCGGCGTTCTGGGAGTGCATCCAGCAGCGGGGGCACTTGCGGCCGGGGGCTTCAATGACGGAGACGCTGAGACCGGGGACGTTCGTGCCGCTGCCAGAGACAGCCTCAGAGTTTACAGGTTCATCGTCGGCAATAAGACATTTGGAGACTATAAAAAGTTCCGCCAGATTCATATCAGACACGCTCTCCACAAGGGCGCGGGACTCATCGTCACCTGCGTGGAGGGTAACAGCCGCTTCAAGAG
>CAYFSB010000169.1:0-1101 GCA_964345655.1 uncultured Oscillospiraceae bacterium | reverse complement strand
CTTGCCGATACGCTTGGAAGCGCGGGCAGACTCAAGCACACCGTTCACATCGTCACGCAGGAGAATAAGCTTGTCCCATTTTGCCAGCTCATCTTCTGTGAGGGCATACTCCACAAAGGGCTTGTTCATATAGTTGAGCACCACGTTGCGTGCGTCGTCTCCGCTGCCGTGGGGCATAGCCTTCCAGATCTCATCACAGGTGAAGGCCAGGATGGGGGCGAACATCTTTGTCATGCTGTCAAGAATAAGGTACAGAGCAGTCTGGGCGCTGCGGCGCTTGAGACTGTCTGTCTCTTCACAGTACAGCCTGTCCTTGATAATGTCAAGATAGAAACTGGAAAGTTCCACGACGCAGAAGTCGTTTATAGCGTGGGAGACCACATGGAACTCATAATTATTATATGCCTCGGCTACCTTTTCAATAAGCTCATTAAGCTTTGTGACCGCCCAGCGGTCCAGCTCCAGCATATCCTCAGGCTTTACAAGGTTGTTTGCGTCAAAGCCGGCCAGGTTTCCAAGACAGTATCTGGCTGTGTTGCGGAATTTCAGGTAGTTTTGGCTGAGCTGCTTGAAGATATCCTTGGAGCAGCGCACGTCCACATGGTAATCAGCGGAGCCGGCCCAGAGACGGATCATG
This sequence comes from uncultured Oscillospiraceae bacterium, assembly GCA_964345655.1. Lineage (GTDB taxonomy): Bacteria > Bacillota > Clostridia > Oscillospirales > Oscillospiraceae > Limivicinus. The sequence continues at coordinate 464 of CAYFSB010000169.1, read as the reverse complement.
TCCGCGCCGAACTCGTTGACAATATCAGCCGGGTCAACGCCGTTGCCCAGAGATTTGTGCATGGCCTTGCCCTCGCCGTCCACTGTCCAGCCATGGGTGAGACACTCACGATAGGGGGCGCCCTTGCCCAGCGCGCCTACAGCGACCAGCAGAGAGGACTGGAACCAGCCCCTGTACTGGTCTCCGCCTTCGATATACATATCGGAGGGCCAGAAGCCCTGATCCCGCTGCATTGCGGCATAGTGGGTGGAGCCGGAGTCAAACCAGCCGTCCAGTGTGTCGGTCTCCTTGGTAAAGTGGATGCCGCCGCAGTGGGGGCATTTGAAGCTCTTGGGGAGAATATCCTCAGCGTCCAGCTCAAACCAGGCATTGCTGCCCTTTTCCTCAAAGAGGCGGGCCACAGCTTCAACGCTTTCGCCGGTGCATACGGGCTTTTTGCAGTCCTCACAATAGAACACTGGGAT
>CAYFSB010000168.1:3002-4371 GCA_964345655.1 uncultured Oscillospiraceae bacterium | reverse complement strand
CCGCACGCCATAGATGACTGCGGTCTGAGCGACCTTGATGGGCTGGGCGGGGACAATGCCGGTGATCCAGCCGTCCTGCAGATACTGGAGGGACTCGGTGCTCACGTCAAAGGTGAAGATCTTCACATCGCCGGGCTTGTATCCAGCGGCCTGGAGAGAGTCAGCTGCCACGATTGCCTGAGTGGCGCCGTGAATATAGATGGCGTCAAGATCTTCGCCGAAGCGCTGTATCCAGTCTTCAACCTGGCTCATACCGGCCATAACGTCGTCGGGCTGGAACTGCTCGTCAAGTATTTTGATGCCGGAGAAAGCGGACAGGCCTTCCACAACACCCTTGCCGCGGTTGACAAACAGAGAACCGGAGGAGGGCCCCTTCAGCAGGCATACATTGCCCTCGTAGTTCATGCTCTCCGCCATGCGGTAGCCAACAAACTTGCCGGCTCTCACGGAGTTTTCATAGATGCAGCTGGTGCACTCGGTATTGACAGCGATATCGTCATTTATAACCACGATACCGGCGGACAGAGCCTTCTCAACATAGGGGACCAGAGCCTCGGAATCGCAGGGGGTAAGTACGATGACATCCACGCCCTGGGTGATGGCGTCTTCCATCTGGCTTATCTGCTTCTCGGCGTACTCATATCCGCCAGCGTCGTACATCTTTACTACTACGTTCAGCTCAGGGAACTCGCTGTTGGCAGACTGCTCGCCAAGGTAGTAGCGTTAGGACTTGTTCTGGAAATAGGTGTCGCCGGCGTTGGGCATCAATACAACAACATTTACGGTTTTCTTTTCGGTGGTCGCGGTGGTCTCAGTGGTTGCTGCGGTCTCGGTGGTGGCGGCGGCGGGTGCGCTTGTCCCGCAGCCTGCGGCGGCAAAGCAGAGTGCTAAAACCAGGACCAGGCATATGATCTTGCTCTTTTTCATTGGTTACCTCCAAAAATTTTATATTTTTTTGCCTCTTGGCATTATGCCTTGGGCGCTCTCAGTTCTTGTTATCGCGTATCATGCTGACAAACACGGCTATTGCTATAACAAAGCCTGTTATGATATCCTGAACAAAGGTGGAAATACCGGACAGGTTAAGTGCGTTATTGAGCAGGCCCATCAGCATTACGCCCAGCAGGGTCCCAAGCATGGTGCCCTTGCCGCCGGACATGGATGTGCCGCCTATGCAGGCAGCGGCTATGGCGTCAAGCTCAATGCCGGTGCTCAGATAGGGCTGACCGGAGCTGACGCGGGAACCGGCAATTACACCGGCCACGCCGAACATAAAGCCCGCAAAGGTGTAGATCAAAAGCTTGTGCCGCTTTACGTCGATACCGGCCCACAGCGCCACGGTTTCGTTGCCGCCGATGGCATAGGTGTT
>CAYFSB010000168.1:0-2992 GCA_964345655.1 uncultured Oscillospiraceae bacterium | reverse complement strand
AAGCCGCCGATGCTGCCAATGCCCAGCGTCTTATATGCCGCGCTGCCCAGATTTGTCACAGGTACGCCGCTGGTCATTGTCAGAGCCACGCCCTAAATAACACACTGAGTGCTCAGTGTGGCCACGAATGGGGGGAGCCTCAGATATCCCACCAGTACGCCGTTTATCAGACCGCAGAAGGTGCCGACCATTACGCCTATGAGCATGGCGGTCCAGACGTTGACGCCGCTCACCAGGAGCATGGCCACCACTATGCTGACCAGCGCCGTGTTGGGCGCCGGAGACAGGTCGATACCGCCGGTTATGATTATGGGAGTCATTGCGAAAGCAACCAGGGCAAGGGCCGCGTTTTGCCGGATAACGTTGGCTATATTGGACAGCTTGAAAAACTGCGGACGCATGATGCCGGTCACAATTATGATCACAAATATTGCCGCCAGCACACCTACAACCTGCCAATTAATTGTTACTTGTTTTTTCCTGTTCATAAGAATCTCCATCCTGCCGGTTTGCAGAGCAAACCACCGACCATTTATTTTGTTTTTAAAGACTGAGCCGCCGCCGTATAAAGGGGGAGAAACGGCTTAGGTGCCGGAACGTTCAAAGGCGTATCTCAACACATTTTCCTGAGTGCACTCATCATGGCTCAGAGTTCCCACCATCTGTCCGGAACTCATAACCGCCACTCTGTCCGACATGGAGAGCAGTTCGTTCATATCAGACGAGATCATCACTATACAACAGCCCTCTCCGGCCAGATGACACATAAGCTTGTATATCTCCGACTTGGTGCCTACGTCTATGCCCTGAGTAGGTTCATCAAAGATGAATACTCTCGCGTTTGTGCTCAGCCATTTCGCTATGACGACCTTTTGCTGGTTGCCTCCGCTCAGATTGCCTACAAGGGTATTTACACTGGGGGTTTTTATACTGAGCTTGGAGACAAGTCCGTTTGAGGCCTCCACAAGCTTCTTCTTGTCGATCACAAAGCTTGGTATAGAGGGCAGAATAATGTTGTCAAGACAGGACATACCAAGCACGAGGCCATACCGCTTCCTGTCCTCAGGCAAATATGCGATGCGGGATTTTATGGCGTCGCTGGGTGATTTGAGGATTATCTCCTCGCCGTCCACCAGCACTCTGCCGGAGCTGGCCTTGAGAACGCCTGCTATACACTGGGCCATCATGGTTCTGCCGGAGCCTACAAGACCGCCTATACCGAGAATCTCTCCGCTTTTGACGGAAAAGCTTATGTTTTTCAGATATCCGCCGCAGCTCAGGTTCTCAACGACCAGCACGTCTTCCCCAACAGGCACAGTCTCCTTGGGGAACAGGGAGCCGATGTCCCGGCCGACCATCATGGATATGAGCTGCTCGTGTGTCACACCCTTGGTGTCTGCTGTGGAGATATATTTTCCGTCCCGCAGTACCGTGACTCTGTCGGCAACCAGAAGTATCTCCTCAAGCTTATGGGAGATATATATGATCCCCTTGTCGTCCTCCCGCAGCTTCGCGATGATCCTGTACAGCTGCTGCTGCTCATCGCCGTACAGCTTGTCGGTGGGCTCATCCATAATAACGATGTCCGGATCCGTGCTCAGCGCCTTGGCTATCTCCACAAGCTGCTGCTGCGCAGACCCAAGAGTGCCGACCTTGGCATGAGGGGAGACGTCAAGACCCACATATTTCAGCAGCTCTTCGGTCTTGCTGCGCATATACGGCCTGTCCAGGGCACCGGTTGATTTTGAAACTGCATGTCCCAGGAAAATGTTGTCCTCTACAGACAGCTCATTGACAAGACTGAGCTCCTGAAACACCGTGGCAACTCCGCTGTCCCGTGCCTTCTTCGGCAGATAAGTGCTTACCTGCTGACCCTTTATGGACATAGTCCCCTCATCCGGAGCAAAGACGCCGCTGATTATTTTAATAAGAGTGGATTTACCCGCACCGTTTTCACCAAGCAGCGCATGCACTTCCCCTTTTTTCAGCCCAAACGAGACGCCGTCCAGCGCCAGCACCTTTCCAAAACTTTTTCGCAAGTTGGAAATCGACACTAAAACTTCACTACCCATAAGCAAACCTCTGTTCTGTGGCAAAAATGTAAAAATAAGCAAATTTTGGTACTACCAATTGCCATATATCGTTACTGGTCTTACCAATTTTTACTATACCAAATTGTTTTTCAAAAGCAAATTGGCATTGTTAATAAAAACGTTATCCATTATTTGTGCAGGTTTTTTTGGAAAAAAAGAGCGGGAGTAATGCAGAGGGGAAAAAAGGCGTATTGGCCCTTGCCGCAATTTACATTGGGCCTGAAAAAAGCAAAATGCCCCCCAATGCAAAACGCATTGAAAGGCTCGTAGAGCAGAGAGACCTATGCAGAAGAATAAACCGGTTGTGGGGTGACTGTGAATAGGGGCTGGAGGCGCCTGTTCACGTTCTGACTTTTGAAATTCAGGATTTTTCCCGTGCTCTGAATATTGTTAAGCCTCCCAATGCAACACATTGGAAGGCTTAACAATATTCAGTTGTCATCGGCTTTGGAATCGCCTGAAAAAAATTTCTGATGAACTGCCGTCTCTACTTCTTTCGGCACAAAACAAGTCAGCTCTCTTCTGTATTTCCCAAGCTCACGCACAACACTGGAGCTTAAAAACGTATACTTGCTGCTGGCGACCATAAACATGGTCTCAATTTCCGGATTCAGTTTCTTGTTGATGGCGGCCATTTGAAATTCGTAATCGAAATCCGTGACCGCTCTCAGTCCTCTGATCACTACGGGCTTGTCAAAACCTTTAACGTAATCAGCCAAAAGCCCGGCGTATGTCTCCACCCGGACATTCGGTACGGCTGCGGTTATGCTCCTGAGCAGTTCTGCCCTCTCCTGAAAGGTAAAGAGGCTGTTGCATTTCGACCCGTTGTGCATGTCACATATAACAAGCTCATCGAATGTTGCCGATGCGCTTTTTATAATGTCAAGATGGCCAAGAGT
>CAYFSB010000167.1:0-4475 GCA_964345655.1 uncultured Oscillospiraceae bacterium | reverse complement strand
CTCATTATCTCTTCCATCCGGTCTGGTCGACAGGCGTATCGCGTCGACACCTCCCCCGTCCCTATACTTCTTCGCCACAGCCAAAAGCTCCGTCTGCTCCGGCACGGGGATAGCCGTGAAGCTCCCCCCATAAAACGCCAGTTGCCGCTTTGCCCCATTGGAGGGCAAGGCGGCCGCCTGCTCTATTGCTTCTTTAACTGTCTGTGCGGTGGCGGGCTGCTCCCTGCCGGAGATGCGCCGCTGGTTACAGAAGACGCAGTCGTTTGGGCAGCCCAGATGAGGCACAAAAACAGGTATTATGCTCTCTCTTGCACTCATTTGCGCAATGCCTCCAATGCTCTGCAGGCGGCCATCTGCTCCGCCTCTTTCTTGGTCTTTCCGCTGCCCTCTCCTGCGCACACGCCGTTTACCGCCACCTGGAAGGTAAACAGCTTGTCATGGTCAGGCCCGGACTGGCCGGGGATCTCATAGCTGATGCGCGGGGTGTTCGTCCGCTGTAAAAGCTCCTGCAGCTCTGTCTTATAGTCGGCGTACTGATGACTCTCGCCTATCTCCGCGCTGCTGAGTATCATGTCCATGATAAAGCGCCTGGCCTCTTTCAGGCCGCTGTCCAGATACATCGCGGCAATTATGGCCTCCACCATGTCGGCCATAATGGAGGGTCTGTCCCTGCCGCCTGTGCGCTCCTCGCCCTTTCCAAGGCGCATATACTCGCCCAGTCCCAGCTCCAGCGCCACCTTGTGCAGGCTTCCCTCGCATACCAGCTCCGCCCGCAGCCGGGTCATCCTGCCCTCAGGCAGAGGCGGCTGCTGATGATATAGATAATCCGCCGATACCTGCCCCAAAATGGAGTCCCCCAGGAATTCCAGCCGCTCGTAGCTCTCGCACTGCTCCCCATGCTTTTCATTGGCATAGGAGCTGTGGGTCAGCGCCGTCACGAGCAGTTCTCTGTCTTTAAATTTATAGCCTATCCTGTTTTCAAGTTTCTGCATGTTTTATTCTGTCCTGAGCTTCATATATTCAATATTTTCGGTTATATCCTCAATAATGCCCGACTGGGCAAAGGCAATGGCCTGTTTTGCGGCAGAGAAAATGCACGCCGCGTTTGATGAGCCGTGGGCTTTGATAACAGGCTTGCTTATACCTATAAGCGCCGTGCCTCCCACCTCGTTTACATCCATGGATTTTTTCATGGTTTTCAGGTCGCTTTTTATCACCGCGGCCGCCAGCTTGTTTGCGGTGTTCTTATAGAACACAGCCTTGAGCTGCTGCATCAGGAACTTTACCACGCCCTCTGTGGTCTTTAGCAGCACATTCCCCGTAAACCCGTCGGTGACAACAACTTCCACATCCCCGGAAAAGACGCCTGTGCCCTCCACATTGCCCATGAAGTTTATGCGCCCCTCCTGGCTCGCGGCCTTCAAAAGGGCAAAAGCCTGATGCTGAAGCTCTCCTCCCTTGGTATCCTCGGTGCCGACGTTTAAAAGGCCCACTCTGGGATTCGGGCAGCCCAGCACCTTTTTGGAGTAAAAGCTGGCCATATATGCAAACTGCAGCAGGTATTCCCCAGTACATTCCACATTTGCGCCGCAATCAATGAGTATTGTGCCGTATTCCCCGGTGGGCAAAACCGGCGCAAGAGCCGCCCGGCGTATGCCCCGGATACGCTTGACTGTAAGCGTTGCCCCGGTGAGCAGCGCCCCGGTGCTGCCCGCTGATATAACAGCGTCCCCCGCCCCGTCTCTGAGCATGTTCAGCGCAACTGCCATGGATGAGTCCTTCTTTTTGCGGGTGGCCGTGCTGGGGTCGTCCTCCATGGTGATGATCTCTCTGGCATCCACCACTTCAATATCTGTGCAGCCCTCGGCCTTAAGGCAGCTCTCTACCGCCTCCCGCTGTCCTACAAGAACCACATCTACCTTCAGCTCCCGCTTTGTCAGAACGGCGCCCTTCACTATTTCCTGGGGAGCATTGTCGCCGCCCATGGCATCAATAATTATTTTCACAGGCAAATATCTCCTTCTCCAGCAGTCCGTCTATTATCTCCAGCGAACGTGCCGAAATCTCTGCGTTTTTGTTTCTCTTTCCTTTTACTCTGCGCTCCAGAGGTGTGATAATGCCGAAATTAATGTTCATTGGCTGGAATTCGCCCACACTTCCTCCTGAAATGTACAGCCCCAGCGCGCCGATCGCCGTCTCCTGCGGAAAATTCACCGGCGCAAGATCCATAAGTCTGGCCGCCGTCTCTATGCCCACCAGCATCCCAGACGCTGCCGACTCCACATAACCCTCCACACCGGTCATCTGCCCGGCAAAGCTTATGCGCGGCTGCGCCTTAAGCCGATAGTACCTGTCCAAAAGCTGTGGACTGTTCAGATAGGTGTTTCTGTGCATGACTCCGTAGCGCACAAACTCCGCGTTTTTCAGCGCCGGTATCATGGAGAAGACCCTCTTTTGCTCGCCCCAGGTCAGATGAGTCTGAAATCCTACCATATTATATATGGTGCCGTCCGTATTGTCCCGGCGCAGCTGCACCACCGCGTAATTCTCCCGTCCGGTTCTGGGGTCCCGCAGTCCGACCGGCTTCAGCGGGCCGTAGCGCAGCGTATCCACTCCCCGGCGGGCCATAACCTCCACGGGCATGCAGCCCTCAAACGCTCCCCCGTCATCAAAGCCGTGTACCTCCGCCTCCTTTGCCGCCACAAGCTCGCTCACAAAGGCCAGATACTCTTCTCTGTCCATGGGGCAGTTTACATAATCTGCCGTACCCTTGTCATAGCGGGAGGCGAAAAAGGCGCTGTACATATCGACGCTCTCCAGCGTCACAATAGGGGCCACCGCATCGTAAAAATGCAGGTCGCTCTCGGGGCAGAGGGCGGCGATAGAGTCTGCAATTGCGTCGCTGCTCAGCGGCCCTGTGGCAATCACTGTCTCGCCGCTTGGGATTTCCGTGGCTTCGGCGCGGATTATCTCTATGTTCGGACAGTTTTTCAGCTTTTCGGTGATATATTTTGAAAAGCCCTGCCTGTCCACCGCCAGGGCGCCGCCGGCGGCCACCCGGTTTTTGTCGGCGCTGTCCAAGATAAGCGAACCCATCCGGCGCATTTCCGCCTTCAACAGCCCCACCGCATTGGTCAGCTCATCGCTGCGCAGGGAGTTTGAGCACACCAGCTCCGCAAAATCCGGCGAACAGTGGGCCGGAGTCATCTTTACCGGCTTCATCTCCACAAGGCGCACATCAATGCCGCGCTTTGCAAGCTGCCATGCACATTCACTTCCGGCAAGTCCTGCACCCAAAACCGTGATTTTTTCCATTTATTCTTCCTTTGTTTCTTTGGTTTTATCTGCCGTCTTTTTCGCCGCGGGCTTCTTCGCCGCCGCAGCGGTTTTTTTCGCCGCGGGCTTTTTCGCCGCGGGCTTTTTCGCCGCGGGCTTCTTCGCTGATTTGGCTGAGTCGTCCTTTGCGGCTGATTTTTTCGCGGCAGGCTTTTTTGCCGCCGCTGCGGTCTTTTTCGCGGCGGGCTTTTTTTCCGCCGGTTTTTCATCCTGAACCGCGCTGTCGGCTTTCTTTTTAGTGCTCTTCTTTTCCTCTGCTGCGGCCTTCTCATCCGGCGTTTTCTTCTTGAATACCCGCTTGTCCTCCGGGACAAAGTTTACGCATTCCTCGTTGATGCAGAAGGATTTAAGCGGCCCGCGGCCTGAGCGCTTGAACATGGTCTTGCCGCAGGCAGGGCAGAAGTCCTTTGTGGGCACGTCCCAGGTGATAAAGCCGCAGTCCGTCCCCCGCTCACAGGCGTAGAACACATAGCCTTTTTTGGATGTGCGTTTGAGAATTTTTCCGCCGCATTTGGGGCAGTTTCCCGGCATGGGTATTACTATAGGCTTTGTAAAGGTACATTCCGGAAAACCGGGACAGGCCAGAAAATACCCGAACTTGCCCTTTTTCACCACCATCTGTCGGCCGCACACATCACAATATTCGTCGCTGAGCACATCGGGAACTTTTATCTTGACTCCGTCCATAGCGGCCTCGGCCTGCTGAAACTCCCTATCAAAGTCACCGTAGAACTCGCCCAGCACATCACGCCATTGGGCCTTGCCGCTCTCTATTTCGTCCAGCTCGGCCTCCATATGGTTTGTGAATTTCAGATCCACTATATCGGAGAAATGCTCCATCATAAGCCCTGTGACCACCTCTCCCAGCGGAGTCGGGCGCAGGTACTTGCCCTCTTTTATCACATAATCATGGGCAGTAATGGTGGATATGGTGGGCGCGTAAGTGGAGGGGCGGCCAATGCCCTTTTCCTCCATGGCCCTGATAAGCGTGGCCTCGGTATAGCGGGCCGGTGGCTGGGTAAACTGCTGATCCGGCAGCATTTTCTCAAGCTTAAGCTGCTCTCCCTCGGTGAGAGAGGGCAGCGGGTTTGAAAGCTCCGCGCTCTCCTCGTCCCTTGCCTCCTCGTACACGGCGGTAT
>CAYFSB010000166.1:830-4475 GCA_964345655.1 uncultured Oscillospiraceae bacterium | reverse complement strand
TGGGGATCCTGACGGCGTTTATGGACGAGACAGGAGCGGACGGAGAACTGCGAAAAGAGATAGCCCGCTGCATCGCCGGGCGAAACGCCCATGAGCTGAGACAGCTGTGCCAAAGCCGGGGCGTCCCGGAGGAAAAGGCCGGGAAGCTCACGGCTTTTGCCGGTATTTACGGCGGCATGGACTCTGTCATTGAGAGGCTTGAGCCGCTGTGTACAGAAGCAGCCGCCCGGAGTGCGCTGCTGGAGCTCAAGCAGCTGCGGCGCATGGTGAGGGGCGGCGAATTTGAGCACAAGCTGAACTTTGATTTCTCGGTTGTAAACGATATGGACTATTATAACGGTATAGTGTTCAAGGGCTTTTTAAACGGTATATGCGAGGGCGTACTGGCTGGCGGTCAGTATGACAAGCTTATGGAGAAAATGGGCCGCCGGTCAAGGGCTGTAGGCTTTGCGGTATATCTGGACCTGCTGGAGGAAATCAGGACAAGACCAAGAGAATTCGACGCGGATGTGCTGCTGCTATACGACGGAGACGGAGATTTCAGGCAGGTGGCTGAAAAGGTGCAGGAGCTTGTAAACGCAGGTCTCAGCGTCAGTGCACAGAGAGCGATACCTGTGAAAATGAGGTACCGCAGAGTGCTGGATATGAGAGAGGGGGGCGGCCGGTGCTGAATATAGCCCTGCCCAAAGGCAGACTTGGAGAGAAGATATATGAGATGTTTGAAGAGGCCGGCTATGCCTGCCCGGAGATAAGAGAGAATAACCGGCGGCTGATATTTGAAAACCCTGCCGCAGGCGTCAGATACTTCTGGGTAAAGCCCTCGGATGTGTCCATATATGTTGAGCGGGGAGCTGCGGACATAGGTGTTGCCGGGAAGGATATATTGCTGGAATACGAGCCGGATGTGTATGAGCTGCTGGATCTGCGGCAGGGAAAATGCCGTATGGCAGTGGCGGGGCCTGAGAGCGTTTATGACGATGGGGACAGAACTCTCAAGGTGGCCACAAAGTTTCCAAATATCACACGACAGTTTTACTCCGCCCGCTGCCGGGATATAGACATTATTAAGCTCAACGGGTCCATAGAGCTCGCGCCAATACTGGGGCTGTCGGATGTGATAGTGGATATTGTGGAGACCGGGACGACACTCAGGGAAAACGGGCTGCAGGTGCTGGAGACTATTGTGCCGGTGAGCGCGAGACTAATTGCCAACAAAGCCGGATTTAAATTCAAAACCGCTCAGACAGAGGCACTGACAGACAGACTGAAAGGAATGGCAGAGACTTATGATAAGGATATATGATTATGGCCAGGTGCCGAACAGCGAGATATTTGCAAGAAAAGACCCTGCGGCCAGTGTGGAGGACGTAGTATCCGGAATAATTGCCCAGGTTGCCGCAAGAGGCGACGCGGCGCTTTTTGAATATGGCAGAAAGTTTGACGGCGCGGAGCTTGAGCGGCTTGAAGTTTCGGCGGAGGAGATACAGCAGGCTGTGGACTCCGTTGAGCCTGAGTTTCTGGCCATACTCCGGGAGAGCGCGGAAAATATACGCTCTTTTCACGAAAAGCAGCTTCGCAGCAGCTTTATAATAAGCGAAAAGGACGGCGTTATCCTCGGCCAGAAGGTGACGCCGATAGAAAAGGTGGGCATATACGTGCCCGGCGGCACTGCGGCTTACCCATCGACCGTGCTTATGGACAGTATACCCGCGAAAATAGCCGGCTGCCGGGAACTCGTAATGGTGACTCCGCCCTCCCGCGGCGGGCAGGTAAACCCCTGCATTCTGGCTGCGGCCTGGGTCGCGGGAATAGACAGGATATTCAAGGTGGGCGGTGCGCAGGCTGTGGCGGCGCTCGCCTGCGGCACAGAGAGCATACCAAAAGTGGACAAGATCGTCGGCCCAGGCAACGCATATGTGGCGGAGGCAAAAAAGCAGGTCTTCGGCCGGGTATCTATTGATATTATCGCCGGCCCCAGCGAGATCCTGGTGGTGGCGGACTCCAGCTGCGTACCCGCCTATGTGGCAGCAGATCTGCTCTCACAGGCGGAGCACGATAAGATGGCCAGCGCCGTGCTGGTGACGGATGACAGAAGCTTCGCGGAGAAGGTCGCACTGGAGATAGAGCGCCAGCTGCCGCTGATGACGAGATACGAGACAGCCAGAGCCTCAATAGAGAATAACGGCAAGATCATTGTGGCGCAGGGAAGCATGGAGCTTGCAATAGACATTGCAAACGAGATAGCGCCGGAGCATCTGGAGCTGTGCGTGGATAATCCCTTTGACTATCTGAACAAAGTGAAAAATGCCGGGTCCATCTTCATGGGCAAGAACTGCCCGGAGGCGCTGGGGGACTACTTTGCCGGGCCGAACCACACTCTGCCCACGGGGGGCACGGCCAGATTTTCATCCCCGCTGTCAGTGGACGATTTTGTAAAAAAGTCACAGTTTACTTATTATACCGGCGAGGCGCTGTCCAAAGCCGCGGCAAAGGTGGCCTTCTTTGCAAAAAAGGAAGGGCTTGACGGACACGCGGCAAGCGCCATGATAAGGCTGGAAGGCGAAGATAAATGAGCAGATTTTTCAGTTCAAAATACAGCAGTCTTGTGCCGTATACCCCAGGTGAGCAGCCCAGAGACAGCCGGTATATAAAGCTTAACACAAATGAATCCCCCTTTCCGCCTTCACAGGCGGTTATAAACGCAATAGCGGCTGAGAGCGGGAAACTACAGCTCTATTCAGACCCGGACAGCAGGCAGCTTGTTGAAAAGCTGGCGGAGGTACACGGCGTCAGACCCCAGATGATAGCGGCGGGAAACGGCTCGGATGAGATATTGAATTTCGCGTTTATGGCCTTTGGGGACAGGGAAAGGCCGCTGGCCTTCCCGGATATCAGCTATGGCTTCTATCCGGTATTTGCAGAGCTGAACAATATTCCATACACTGAGCTGCCGCTGGATGAGGATTTCAGTATACGCCCGGAGGACTATGAGAACATAAACCGCACCATAGTCATCGCAAACCCCAACGCCCCTACGGGGCTTTGCCTGAGCCTCAGCCGGATCGAGCACATTGCACGTACAAATCCGGACAATGTTGTGGTAATAGATGAGGCCTACGTGGATTTTGGCGGAGAGAGCGCCATAAAGCTCACGGAAAAACTGGAAAACCTGCTGGTGGTGAGGACTTTTTCCAAGTCCCATTCACTTGCGGGAGCGCGGCTGGGCTACGCGGTGGGCAATGAGGCGCTTATAGCGGATATTAATACCCTGCGCTGCTCCACAAATCCCTATAACGTAAACCGCATGAGCTGCGCGGCGGGCTATGTCGCCTTGTGTGATAACGGCTATTATATGGATAACTGCGCCGTTATCGCCAAAAACCGGCAGTACACTTCTCTGGCGCTGAAGGAGCTGGGCTTTGAGGTCTTGCCCTCAAAGGCAAACTTCATCTTTGCCCGCACGGACGACATCGGCGGGGAGGCGCTGTATCTGGAGCTGAAGCGGCAGAATATTCTTGTGCGGCATTTTTCAAAGCCCCGCATAGACGATTTTATCAGAGTAAGTATTGGCACTATGGAGCAGATGCTGGCCTTTCTTGAGGCCGTGAGAGATATTTTGGAGGAGCAGTAATGAGAAAAGCCGAG
>CAYFSB010000166.1:0-769 GCA_964345655.1 uncultured Oscillospiraceae bacterium | reverse complement strand
ACTGATGTGTGGCTGCGCCTTGAGGTGGACGGCAGGGGAGAGGCAAAATGTGACAGCGGCTGCGGGTTTCTAGACCATATGCTGACGCTGTTTGCAAGACATGGAAATTTTGACCTGGAGCTATGCTGCAAGGGCGACACGAAGGTCGACTATCACCACAGCACAGAGGATATAGGCATCTGCCTTGGTCAGGCTTTCTCAGCGGCTATGGGCGATAAGCGGGGTATATGCCGCTACGGAGATATCTGCCTGCCTATGGACGAGGCGCTTATTCTTGCTGCGGCTGATATCTCAGGCCGCGGCGGCTGCTATGCCAAGCTTGACATCCCGACCCAGAAGGTAGGGGATTTTGACACGGAGCTGTGCCTTGAATTTTTCCGCGCTTTTTCCAGAGCGGCGGGGATAACGCTGCATCTGCGCCAGCTTTCCGGGGAAAATTCACACCATATAATTGAAGCTGCATTCAAAGCGGCGGCAAGAAGTATATCGGCCGCGGCGGCGCCGGATCTGAAGAATGCGGGCAGAGTGCCGTCTACGAAAGGCGTCCTGTGATGATCGCGGTGATAGATTACGGCGTGGGAAATCTGTTCTCCCTGTGTTCGTCCCTGAAATATATAGGGGCGCAGACTATTGTCACGGTGGATGAAAGACTGATCAGAGCCGCCGATAAGATAATACTGACCGGCGTGGGTGCGTTTCAGGACGCGGCGAATAAGCTAAGAAGCGCCGGCCGGGACAGGCTTATGATATCTGAGGCTGCCGCCGGAAA
>CAYFSB010000165.1:0-4498 GCA_964345655.1 uncultured Oscillospiraceae bacterium | reverse complement strand
GGCGGCGTGCATGACGAGGCTGAAATACGGGGCCACAGGAAGACATATATCGGCTCCATGCGCGGCAGAATAATAAGCGGCATAAGCCAGAGCGGAAGCTGCAACCCGCTGATGGTGCTTGACGAGATAGACAAGCTGTCCTCCGATTATCGGGGTGACCCCGCGTCGGCGCTGCTGGAAGCGCTTGACCCGGAGCAGAACAGCAGTTTTCGTGATAATTTTATGGAGCTGCCGTTTGACCTTTCAGGCGTGTTTTTCATCACCACTGCCAATACTACCGATACTATCCCAAGAGCACTGCTCGACCGGATGGAGGTCATAGAGCTTTCAAGCTATACCGACGAGGAAAAACTCCAGATAGCAAAGCAGCACCTTATTCCAAAGCAGCGCAAAAAGCACGGCCTCCGTGCAAATCAGCTTCGGATGGACGACAATGCGGTGCGCGAGCTGATAAGCTCCTACACCAGAGAGTCCGGAGTGCGCATACTGGAGCGTGAGATCGCCGCGATCTGCCGAAAGGCGGCCGAGGGTATAGCCGAGGGCAGCTTCAAATCGCTCAGCGTCAAAGCCGGGAAGCTTGAAGCGCTGCTTGGCCCGGCAAAATTCAAGCCGGAGCACAGGCGCCTGCGTGATGAGGTGGGCCTTGTCAGAGGCCTTGCCTATACTGCCGCCGGAGGAGAAGCTCTGGATGTGGAGGTGGCCGTGGTCGAGGGCAGCGGGAAGCTGGAGCTTACCGGAAACCTGGGCGATGTGATGAAGGAATCCGCCAAAGCCGCTGTGACATATATCAGAAGCAGGGCATTGAAGCTGGGCGTTGACCCGGACTTTTATAAAAACAGGGACATACATATCCACTTCCCGGATGGCGCCATACCAAAGGACGGCCCTTCGGCAGGCATTACCGTGTGTGTGGCGCTTATCTCTGCCCTAACTGGGACACCTGTGAGAAGTGATGTGGCCATGACGGGTGAGATAACCCTCAGAGGCAGAGTCCTGCCCATAGGCGGTTTGAGGGAAAAGACAATGGCGGCGCTGCGCGCCGGAGTTCATACGGTCATCATTCCCGCTGACAATGAGGTAGATCTGGCTGAGATCGACCAGACAGTGAGACGTAAGCTGAACTTTGTCACCGCGGAGTATGTGGATGATATTCTGAATACAGCTCTGAGCTGTGAGCCTGCCGAGGCCGCCCTGTGTCCGCCGCCGGGGACTTTGCCGGGCGAACACCGGGGCGTGAGACAGTAGGTGTACTGATGGCGTCATTGAATGTAAACCGGGCTGAGTTTATCAAGTCCGCAGCCGCTCCCGCGCAGTTTATACACAGCTCTGTCCCGGGCGTTGCTTTTGCAGGCAAGTCCAATGTGGGAAAATCCTCTGTGATAAACAGGCTCCTTAACAGGAAAAATTATGCCCGCGTGGGGGCAACTCCCGGTAAAACGGTGCATGTGAACTACTTCCTGATTGATGAAAAGCTGTATTTTGTGGATCTGCCCGGCTATGGCTATGCAAAGGTGTCTCAGAGCGAGAAAGAGCGCTGGGGCAGGCTTATGGAGCAGTTTTTCGAGGAAAAGGACCTTGTTGATCTGGGCGTCATGATTGTGGATTCCAGACATAAGCCCACTGCCGACGATGTGACCATGGCTCAGTGGTTCAAAGATTCAGGATGTAAGCTGGCAGTAGTGGCAAATAAGATGGACAAGCTTAAAAAGAGCGAAATTGAGCCAAACCTCTCTCTCATAAGGGAGACTCTCGGACTTGATGAAACAGTTCCACTCATACCTTTTTCCGCGGAAAAAGGGCAGGGCCGGGACATGCTCATGGCTGAGATCATGAAACTTTTATAAACTAAACCGAGCGGGATAAGAATACTTTGTCTCGCTCTTGCTTTTTCCCTTTTAATTTGATAAAATATCTATAATCTGGGGGTGAGTTTTATAAGCGCCATACAGTCTATATGGGACGGCTTTGATTTCACCTACATTCTCAGTATCCTGCAGGGGCTTATCCCATCCCTTATCTGCATTACGCTCCATGAACTCAGTCATGGCCTTGTGGCCTATCGGCTGGGAGACAGTACCGCCAAGGACAGAGGACGGCTTACGCTCAATCCGCTGAAGCATCTTGACCCAATGGGGCTTCTGATGATGTTGGTGTTCCGCGTGGGCTGGGCAAAGCCGGTACCTGTGAACATGAACAACTTTAAAAATCCGAAGCGCGGCATGGCGGTTACGGCGCTGGCCGGGCCGGTCAGCAATATTCTGATAAGCATTGTGTTCCTTTTCATTTTTGGCATGGCATATGTCCCGCTGCAAAACAGCAGCGTGGGGGAATACGTGCTGGGAATGTTACAGCTTACGGCATACATAAGCATCGGCCTTGCAATCTTTAATCTGCTGCCTGTGCCGCCGCTGGATGGCTCAAAGGTGCTTTTATCCGTGATTAGTGACGAGAGCTATTATAAGCTCATGCGCTATGAGCGCTACGGCTCTATTGTGATGATCATTCTTGTTGCCACGGGCGTCCTGGGTAAACCGCTGTCTGCCGCTATTCAGTTTGTGCATAACGGACTGTTTCCGGTGGCGCAGTGGGGCTGCAATTTAACTTTAAAAATTTTTTTTAGTTGAGTGATAATGGAAAATCCAAGCTTTTATCTTGAGGGGATCGTCAAGGAGAAAAATGAGCTGCAGGACTTTGAGGGGCCGTTAAGCCTTATCCTTATGCTGCTGTCCAAAAATAAGATCGAGATACGCGATATAAGCATCTCGGATATTTTGGCTCAGTATCTGGATTACCTTGAAAAAATGCAGAGCATGGACTTGGAGATCGCCAGCGAATTTGTACAGATGGCATCCCATCTGCTGTATATAAAGACGAGGAAACTGCTCAATTCCGAGGAGGAAGTGTCTGAGCTGGAGGTGCTGATGGCGTCTCTGGAGCAGCTGAAATGCAGGGATGTATATGCGGCCGTCCAGAAGGTCACGCCGGAGCTGAAGCGGGCGTCGGAGCTGGGACTGCTGTATTACTCGAAGCTTCCGGAACCGCTGCCAAAGTCAGCCAGAGAGTATGAATACAGGCATCAGCCGGTGGATCTGCTAAAAGCGCTTTACAGTGTGTATTTCCGAGGCGGAAAGTCTCCGGAGCAGGACGAGCTTATGGCTGCGGCCGTGCCGAAGCGAATTGTCTACAGTGTGAGGGACAAGAGCGGCGAGATACTGCGGCGCCTGCGCTTATCCGGAGCTGACCTGAATGAGCTGTACAGCGGTTGCCGTTCCCGGTCGGAGGTCGTCGCCACATTTGTGTCAGTGCTTGAGCTGTGCAGTATGGGAAGCGTGTTTATCCAGCGCCGGGGAGACAGCTATTATGTGGAGTTTACCGGCGGAAATGTGGATGAAATCCTTGAAAAAATAGCAGAATAGAATTATGGGGTGCAAATGATAGATTTATCTTCTGCCATAGAAGCGATCCTTTTCGCGGCGGGGGAGAGCGTGCCCGCGGCGCGGCTGTCCCTTATACTGGAAGCTGACGAAGCTGATATACTACGGGAGGCCCAGAAGCTTTCCGATGAATATATTGCGCAGCAGCGCGGGATACGGCTCCTCCGGCTGGACGACAAGCTCCAGATGTGTTCCGCCCCGGAATATGCAGGGTGTATCTCAAAGGTTTTGGAACAGAGGAAACCGCCCATGCTGACCCAGCCTGCGCTGGAAACGCTGGCGATAGTGGCGTATTTTCAGCCGGTGACAAGAGCCTACATAGACCAGGTGCGTGGTGTTGACAGTTCGTACACCGTGGGTGTGCTGGCGGAGCGGGGACTGATCGAGGTCTGCGGAAAGCTGGATGTGCCGGGAAGGCCGTCAATATTCAGAACTACAGATGTATTTCTGCGCACCATGGGCATAAGCGAGCTTTCAATGCTCCCGCCGCTGCCGGATATGACCAACGGCGAGGGCCTGGAAAAACTGCAAAACGCGATAGATGAACTGCAAAATGCCGCCAACGACGGACAGCTCACCATGAGTGAGATTACCGGAGAAGCGGGCGAGGAGTGATGTAATTGGTTGCCCTTATTATCCTTGGCATTATTGTGGCTATAATAGTTTTGATAATGCTGGTGCCGGTGGGCGCGGATGTGGGATATGAAAATGAACAGCTGCATCTGTCGGCAAAGGTCTGCGGCATGCTGCTGCAGCTTTTCCCGAAGCCGCCAAGAGACGAGACCAAACCGCCGAAGGAGAAGAAACCCAAGAAACCCAAAAAGCAGAAGGCGAAACCAAGCCAAAAAAGAAGCTCAGTTTTAACAGAGAAGAGCTGCTGGGGCTTGTAAAGTCCGTGCTGAGGGGCATGGGCAGATTCGGCCGTAAGCTCTCTGTGGACAGATTCGTGCTGCATTATACCGCGGGCGGCAAAGACCCCTATGACACAGCCATGACGCTGGCCTATGTGAACGCGGCGCTGTCAAGTCTCGCCCCCATATGCAGAAAGCGGTTTAACGTGAAGG
>CAYFSB010000164.1:0-4511 GCA_964345655.1 uncultured Oscillospiraceae bacterium | reverse complement strand
GTCCAGGACGGCGAAGTAGTCGCCGTGTTCCTCATCGCATTTGGAGATGCAGAACATGACGGGCAGGTTAGCGGACTTCAGGTATTTCCAGGAGCGCTCGGCGCCCACGGAGATGCCGTCCTTTGCGGAGACGAGGATCATACCGGCCTCGGCGGCGCGGATAGCGCAGAGCACCTCGCCCACGAAGTCGAAGAAGCCGGGGCAGTCCAGAACGTTGATTTTGCAGCCGGCAAAATTCACAGGTGCCACAGAGGCGGCGATGCTTATCTGGCGCTTGATCTCCTCAGCGTCGTAGTCGCATACGGTGTTGCCGTCGCTGACCTTACCCTGGCGGTCAAGAGCGCCGGTTACGAACAGCATACTCTCGGCAAGGCTGGTCTTGCCGCTGTTGCCATGACCCATAAGGCAGATATTGCGGATGTTTTTGGTTTCCATTTGTTGCTTCCTCTCTGTCAATGTATATGTGAAATGTTTTTACAAGAATAGAAAAACAGTTTTCAGCATGTCCGATTTATTATACACTATGCTTATATCCTTTGGCAACAGGAAATTTTCAAAAAAATCCAAGGAAAGCCCCCCGCGTCAGAAGAAGCCTGCTGCATTGCGCTTCCGCCTATGCGGCGAAAGCTCCATATCCGCCCGTTCCTCCCGTCCCCCGCAGGGCGTCCCCCGCGGGGCGCATTCCCCGTCCACTGCGCAAAAAAAGTCATCCTTGGGGGCGGGGGGAGCTTTTCGGGACATTTGTCCGGAGAAAGCAGCTTTGCCCGACGGCCTCAGGATGACTTTTCGCGGCGCTGTTTTGGCGGCAGCACCGGCGTATTCAGAATTTCAAAAACACGCTTATCACCGCCACGGGCAGGGCCCACAGCAGCATGAACACCAGCAGAAAGCCGGAGCCGACCGCGCCCACGGTGAGAAACTTTATAAACACCGACAGCATGCCCAGGGCCGCGGCCAGCAGCGTTATCAGCAGGTTCAGCCTTGTGGCCACATACATGCTCCGGCCGGTGTCGGCCAGATGAGTAAGCGCGCCCAGACCCTCCCGGCATACCACCGCGGATATCTTGGAATCCTCGGCGGGCTTTGCCTCGGAGATGGCGTAGCGCTCCACATAGGGCGGGAAATCATATCCGTCGGTGGCCACGTCAAAGCTCAGATGCAGCATTTCCGGGGTCACGTTGAAGTCCCGGATGGCGAAGATGGGGTGGCGGTTGGAGCGCACAAGGCTCACCAGCGCCTGACGCACCTGGGGTTCGGCGGTATAGGTCATATTAAAGATGCCGTAGAGCAAACCGTCCACCGCCAGCAGCACCGTGGTTTTGCTGACCAGCCTGAAGGGGACGCGCACGTTCATAAGGCGCATAAGGTCGGTATTGCCGCAGAGTATGACCTCGCCGTCAATAATGCCCTTCATGCCGCCGCCGGCCAGATACTCAAAATTCTCCACACGGCGCATGGTGCAGCCGTTCTTCTCCATAAGGTCGCCAAAGCAGGCGGCGATGCTGGAGCCGGAGGCGGTTATCATGGAGCCGGCGAAGGCGATGATCTTCTCGGAGGGTGCGTCCGCAAAGATGCGTATGCTCTCGAACTCAGCGCTGCCGTCCGGGAACAGGTCCCGGTCGGTGACGATAAGGTTTTTGCTCTGGCCCACGTCGCACAGCCCTGACCAGCCGGCGATAGCCGCTCCGCTGGAGAAGATGCGCATAGAGCCCACAAAGAAGGGCAGGGCGAAGCACAGCAGCGCCGCCACGGGGACGGCCGGGGAGAGCAGCGCCGTGAACACAAACAGAAAGTCCCCGAAGCATTTTTTCGTAAGGCAGGTGATGAGAGTAAGCACCAGCGCGGCAATGAGCAGCAGCGGCGCGGCTTTCAGGAAGGCTGTCTCATCCGGGGGAGCCTCCTCCGTGCGGCGCACAAAGCCGGTGGTGGGTCTGACGGATTTAAGCAGGGTCATGTCCATACCCTTGACGCCGGTCTCGCAGGTGACGGCATAGGCCCGTTTTCCGATGGCGGGCACCCGCAGTGCCTTGCGCAGGCCTCTTGCGCTCAACAGCGAGGAGAGCAGCAGGCCGGTAAGGGACAGGCTTGTCAGCAGGCACAGGGGCATATGGGCATTGCCGAAGCCGTCCACCGCCACAGACAGCGCGTCTATGGAAGTGAGCAGGCAGCCCAGCACGCCCAGACAGTCCGCCCCAAAGCGGCCGCGGGCCAGATTTATGGCGGAGCCTGTGACCACATCCAGCGCCATGAGCATTATGGCCAGCTGCAGGGCAAGGCAAACTGCGGCCTGCACCTGTATAGTCCTGAGCATGCCCGACATGGGCAGACCCAGCGTGATATAGCACATTATAATGAGCAGACCCAGCGAGATGCGAAAGCGCAGCCGCAGGGAGTGCACATGGGAGCCGTAGTATTTTGAGGCGGCGGCGGGCTTCAGCTCCTGGCCCAGATCCTCGTCGTCCTCATTCACGGTGGAGGTGACGCCCAGACTTCCCGGCCCTCGCATCCGCACCAGCATCCCGGTGAACAGCCCGGCGATATACTGGCCGAAGCTGGGGAAGCCGCCCTCTTTCTTCTCGCTGCGCTCCTCGTCGTCCCGGTCAAAGGCATAATCCGTGCCGGGGGCGTAGTGGTCGCCGGAGACATTGTAGTCCCTGAACTCTGCCGCGTAGTCGTCCTCATCCTGATAGTCGGGGTTGGGGGGCGCGTTCAGCGGCTTTTTTTTCTTCTTCTTTTTGCCTTTGCCCTTGACCTTGCGGCGCTTGACCTTGTCCCCGTCGAAATCCTCCGGGGCATACTCGCCGTCGCCGCTGCCCCAGTGGGAGGGAATGTATGCCTCCTGAGACGGGGGGATATAATCATCGTCAGGACTTGTGTCCGCCTCGCCTCCGCCATAATACATGGAGCGGGTCCTGCCGCCCAGATTATATTTGGCGTAGGGGTCCTCCCCGGTCTCCGGGGCATAGCCGTAGTCAGGCTCCGGGGCGTAACCGCTGTCAGGCTCCGGGGGACTGTATTTGGCCTGCCTCACGGGGGTGGTCTCCTTTTGGGGGGGCGTGCTGTCAAGCTCTCGAATATAGTCTTTGGCCTCCTGAGCGGTGTCCGCAAGCTTGCTTTTCGGCTTGTAGACCTTTACGCCCTCGCTGTCAACCGCCGCTGGGGCCGGTTTATTTGGGGCGTTTTGATCCTCGTCCTCAAGATAGGCCTGATATCGGGCGAGAGCCGCCGCGGCGCGCTGTTCCTCCTGATATTCGGAGAGGATGTCGTCAATGGATATCATGCCGTATTCAGTTGTAGTGTCCCTGCCCTGGCTGTAATCGTCCATAATATCTATTCTTCTTATGTGGTTTGACTGACTTCCGTATGTGATAAAAGCTTATGTGAAATGCGTACTCCCGTGGATGCGGCGCAGCCTCATTCGGCCCGTGCAGGGCGCCCCCCGCGGGTCGCTGGGGGAAAATCATGACCGCTGGCGCAAAACCTCGTACATGGTGATAGCTGCGGCGGCGGAGGCGTTCAGGGAGCCAAGGTGACCTTTCATCGGCAGGCGCACGATAAAGTCACAGTTTTCTGCCACCAGTCTGCCCATGCCGTCGCCCTCGGAGCCGATGACCAGCGCCAGTGCCCCGGTAAAATCCGTATGCCACAGGTCGCTGCTGCCCTCGGCAGCCGTGCCGTAGACCCAGACGCCCCTGTCCTTCAGCTCCTTGATAGCCGCCGGGATATTGGGCACTCTGGCAATAAGGGCGTGTTCCGCGGCGCCTGCGCTGGCCTTGTCCACAATAGCGGTGAGACCGGCGCTGCGGCGCTTGGGGATTATAAGGCCGTGGACGCCCGCGCACTCGGCGGAGCGGATGATGGCGCCCAGATTATGCGGGTCGCTTATCTCGTCACAGACAATAATGAAGGGCTGCTCACCCTTTTCTGCGGCGTTTTTAAAAATATCGTCCACCGAACAATATTCCCGCACGGCGCAGAGAGCGATTACCCCCTGATGGGCGTGGGTCTGGCTCATGAAGTCCAGCTTGCGCCGGTCACACTCCACCACCACAACGCCCTTTTCGCGGGCCTTTGAGGCAATATGTCCCAGCGTCTTGTCCACGTCGCCCTTGGCAATATAGATCTTATCCATGGCGCGGCCGGCGCGCAGAGCCTCGATAACGGCGTTGCGCCCCTCTATGATATCGTTTTTGATCTCGTTTTCGTTTTCCATCGTGTTATACTCCAGATTACAATTATACATTTGCATGATAACATAAGATTATGTAAATTAAAAGGATTATTTTTATAGTTTACAAATTTTTATAGACTTTGCGCTGCGGACAGGCTATTATTAAACGGGAATCGGAAGGGTAGGCAAGCCCCCTTGCGGGAGGGAGAAAATACCGGATAAGGAGACTTTTTTGTAATGAGAGACCCCATGAAATATGTTGAAAAATTCTGCTATAATCACCCCAATTTTGGCATAAAAAAGCTGATGCTGTATATCACCGCGGCCAATGTGGCTTTTT
>CAYFSB010000163.1:0-4514 GCA_964345655.1 uncultured Oscillospiraceae bacterium | reverse complement strand
TTCTTCGCGTCGTCGCCGTGCCCGCCGGCGTAGCGGGCGGAGTATATGCCGGGCGCGCCGTTAAGCGCGTCGACACAAATGCCGCTGTCGTCCGCAATGGCACAGCAGCCGGAGATCTCCGCTATCTCTCGGGCCTTTTTCTCCGCGTTTTCCATGAAGGTATTGCCATCCTCCACCGTTTCGTGGTCGATACCCGCCTCACGCATGGAGACGATCTCGTCGAACATGCCGCCCAGAATGGCTTTAATCTCAATGAGCTTGTGTTTATTGTTTGATGCTATTATAAGTTTCATCTCTTATCCTTTCCGGAGCTTAGAAAAGTCCGCTTATCACTCCGTTTTCGTCCACGTCTATCCGCTCCGCCGCCGGGGATTTGGGCAGACCCGGCATTGTCATTATATCACCGGCCAGAGCCACAATAAAGTTTGCCCCGGCGGAGACTTTGACGTTTCTGATGGTGACAGTAAAGCCCTCCGGCGCGCCCAGCTTGGTTGGGTCGTCGGAAAAGCTGTACTGGGTCTTGGCGATGCAGACCGGCAGCTTGTCAAAGCCCAGCGCGGTCAGCTCCTGTATCTGCTTTTTCGCGGCGGGGAGAACGCTGATCCCGGAGCCGCCGTATATCCGGCGGGTGACGGCGGTGAGCTTTTCCTCGATGCTGGCATTTACGTCATAGCTGAAGCTGAAGTCGCCCTTCTCCTCACGGCAGAGCCGCACCACCTCCGCGGCAAGCGCCTCGCCGCCCTTGCCGCCCTTGGCCCACACATCGGACAGCACCACATTCACGCCCAGCTCACGGCACTTGGCGATGACAAACTCCACCTCGTTGTCGGTATCGGTGGGAAACTTATTCACAGCCACAACACAGGGCAGCTTATACACGTTTTTGATATTTGACACATGGCGCAGAAGGTTCGGCACGCCTTTTTCCAGCGCCGCCAGATCCTCATGATTGAGATCGTTTTTGGGCAGGCCGCCGTGCATTTTGAGCGTGCGCACAGTGGCGACTATCACCACCGCGGAGGGGGTCAGCCCTGCTGCGCGGCACTTTATGTCCAAGAACTTTTCCGCGCCCAGGTCCGCGCCGAAGCCTGCCTCGGTGATTACATAATCGGCGCACTTGAGCGCCATTTTTGTGGCCAGCACGGAGTTGCAGCCGTGGGCAATATTGGCGAAGGGACCGCCGTGGACGAAGGCGGGAGTGCCCTCAAGAGTCTGTACCAGATTTGGCTTTATGGCATCTTTCAAAAGTGCGGTCATTGCGCCCTCCGCGTGCAGCTCGCCGCAGGTGACAGGCTTGCCGGCGCAGCTGTAGCCCACGACGATGCGGGCGAGGCGGGCTTTCAGGTCTGTTATTGAATCAGCCAGGCACAGCACCGCCATTATCTCGCTGGCAACGGTGATATCAAAGCCGTCCTCTCTTGGGACGCCGTTTTTCCGGCCGCCCCGACCGTCCGCCATATAGCGGAGCTGTCTGTCGTTCATGTCCACGCACCTGCGCCAGGTTATACGCCGCACGTCTATATCCAGGGCGTTGCCCTGATGGATGTGGTTATCCAGCATGGCGGCAAGCAGGTTGTTTGCGGCGCCTATGGCGTGTATATCGCCGGTGAAGTGGAGGTTAATGTCCTCCATGGGCACCACCTGGGCATAGCCGCCGCCGCAGGCTCCGCCCTTGACGCCGAACACAGGCCCCAGCGACGGCTCGCGCATGGCCACGATGGACTGCTCTCCGATGCTGCGCAGTCCGTCCGCGAGGCCGATCGTGGTGGTGGTTTTGCCCTCTCCCGCAGGGGTGGGGGTGATGGCGGTCACAAGTACCAGCTTTCCGTCAGGGCGATTTGTGTCTTTGAGCAGGGACAGATCGACCTTGGCCTTGTATCTGCCGTACTGCTCAAGATATTTTTCATCAATATGGGCCGTCTGTGCTACCTGATTGACGGGGCGCATGGCGCAGCTCTGCGCGATTTCTATGTCAGTTAGAAAAGCCATATAATATCTCTCCCTTCCGTTTAGCGGAAATATTTGACCGCAGCAGTGAACATCTTCATATCATAATTTCCCGGTACATTTTTATAAAGCCCCGCGCCTATGCGCTCTGCATGACCCATTTTGCCAAAGACACGGCCATCCGGGGAGCATATGCCCTCCACGGAGAGAACGGAGCCATTTGGGTTGAAGTGCAGATCCATGGTGGCGCTGCCCTTATCGTCCACATACTGGGTGGCTATCTGGCCGCTCGCAGCAAGGGAGCGGATAAGCGCCTCGTCCGCCAGAAAACGGCCCTCACCATGGGAGATGGGGACGCTGTAAATATCGCCCACATGAGTTTCGGCAAGCCAGGGGGACAAATTTGACGCTACGCGCACCCGCACGATGCGGGACTGATGGCGGGCAATGGTGTTAAAGGTCAGAGTGGGGCAGCTCTCGTCGGTGTCGATTATCCGGCCGTAGGGCACAAGACCCAGCTTGATGAGCGCCTGAAAACCGTTGCATATGCCGCAGATAAGTCCGTCCCGGTCATTTAGCAGGCTCTCTACACCCTCTTTTACAGCGGCGCTGCGGAAGAAGGCGGTTATAAATTTGCCGGAGCCGTCCGGCTCATCGCCGCCGGAAAAACCGCCTGGGATAAATATCATCTGGGAAGCGGCGAGGGCTTTGGAGAAGTGCTCCACACTGCGCCCTATGCCGTCGGAGTTCAGGTTGTTTATGACCATTATCTCCGCCTCGGCGCCCGCGTCCTCCATGGCCTTTGCGCTGTCGTACTCGCAGTTTGTGCCGGGGAATACGGGGATGAGCACCTTGGGCCTTGCGGTCTTTATGGCGGGGACAGGACGCTGCGCTGTCTCAAAGCTGAAAAGCTCGCTCTTCGCGGCAGGGGCTGAAACCTCGCAGGGGTATACCCGCTCAAGCTTCCTTTCATAAAGCTTCAGAAGCTTATTCAGATCGGTGCACTGATTTTTATAGGTAAATTCTGCCCTGTCAAGTACGGTGCCGATATATCTGCCGTCCTCCGCGCCGCCGGTGAGCTCCACAAGAAACGCGCCGTAACGATAGCCAAAAAGCTCATCAAGGCTCAGATCACTGTCGAAGGCAAAGCCCAGAGAGTTGCCGAAGGCCATCTTCATAAGTGCCTCCGCCATGCCGCCGTAGCCGTGGGTGTAGGCGGAAACTGCCTTGCCGGAGGAGAGCAGAGAGCTTACTCTGTTGAAAACTTCAAGCAGAGACTCTGTTACAGGAAGCCCGGTCTCGCCGTATTCCGGGGCTATGAGATACACCCGGTTGCCGACGGACTTGAACTGGTTTGAAACGATGTCCCCGGTTTTGGCTGTGGTGACGGCGAAGGAGACCAGCGTAGGCGGCACGTCCATATTCTCGAATGAGCCGCTCATAGAGTCTTTGCCGCCTATGGCGCCTATGCCAAGCTCCATCTGGGCCTGGAATGCGCCAAGCAGAGCCGCCAGCGGCTTGCCCCAGCGTTTTTCATCCCGGCGAAGCCGTTCAAAATATTCCTGGAAGCTGAGATACACGTCCTCAAATCTTGCGCCGGTTGCAATCAGCTTGCTGACGGATTCCACTACTGCCAGATACGCCCCGTGGTAGGGACTCTTCTCGCATATAAAGGGATTATAACCCCAGGCCATAAGGGAGCAGTCGTCGGTATGCTTCTTTTCCACAGAAATTTTCTGAACCATGGCCTGAATTGGGGTCAGCTGGTTTTTGCCTCCAAAGGGCATGAGCACTGTGCCTGCGCCTATGGTGGAGTCAAACCGCTCTGAAAGGCCACGCTTGGAGCACACGTTCAGATCCTGTGCCAGCGCCTCAAAACCCTGAGTGAAGGAGCTGGGAACAGGCTTTGAAAATCCGGCCGGGCGCTCAACTATGGCGCTTATGTGCTTCTGTGCGCCGTTGGTATCAAGGAATTTCCTGCTTATATCTACTATTATAATATTATTCCAACGCATTACAAGTCTGGGGCTTTCAGTGACGCGTGCAAGGACTGTTGCCTCAAGATTTTCAGAGACCGCAAGCGCCATAAATCGGGGCACATCCTCCGGCGCGACCACCACGGCCATGCGCTCCTGGGACTCGCTTATCGCCAGCTCCGTGCCGTCAAGACCCTCGTATTTTTTGGGCACCGCGTTTAAGTCAATGTCAAGCCCGTCTGCAAGCTCGCCCACGGCCACGGACACACCGCCCGCGCCAAAGTCGTTGCAGCGCTTTATCATTCGGCAGGCCTCGCCGTTTCTGAACAGGCGCTGGAGCTTGCGCTCCTCCGGGGCGTTGCCCTTCTGAACCTCTGCGCCGCAGCTTTCAAGGGATTCCACAGTGTGGGACTTGGAGGAGCCGGTAGCTCCGCCGCAGCCGTCCCGCCCGGTACGGCCGCCAAGCAAAATGACGATATCCCCGGCCACGGGGCGCTCCCGGCGCACATTGCGCTCAGGCGCGGCGGCTATGACGGCGCCTATCTCCATGCGCTTGGCGGCGTAGCCCGGATGATACAGCTCGTCCACAAT
>CAYFSB010000162.1:4232-4527 GCA_964345655.1 uncultured Oscillospiraceae bacterium | reverse complement strand
CCTCACAGCCCAGAGATATGCCGTCTGTGGAAGAGAGCGCTATGCAGCGCACGGTCCTGTCGCCCAGCTGCTGCTGGACCTCCAGCACCACCTTCCTGTCTTTCAGGCTTATTTCCTCCGCGTTATATATTTCCGGCAGCTCTCCGCTGGGGAAGCGGACATCCACCACCGAGCCGATCACTTTTTTTACAATGCCTTTTTCCATAGCTACCTCCATGGAAACGTATAGAATTCAACAAACTACTTATTGTCTCCAAGCGCGGCCGCCCCGCTGACTATTTCGGAGATCTCCGTG
>CAYFSB010000162.1:2413-4222 GCA_964345655.1 uncultured Oscillospiraceae bacterium | reverse complement strand
GCCGCCTGCCGGGCGTGGTTGAGCTCCTGCTTCAGCTCGCCTATAAGCTGGTCGGTGCTGTCGGAGGCTGAGGTCATGGAGGTCATGCGCGCCGCGTGTTCCCCTGTTCTGGCCTCAAGCATTGTGGAGAACACGGAGTTGTTTATATACAGCTCTACAAGTCCGTCCAAAATCGACTTTCTGTCCGGCTCAAAAATATAGCCTGTGGCCCCTTTTTCCTCCGTCTCCGGCTGCACCGGCAGCAAAACGCGGGAGATGGGGACCTGCTGCAAAACCGACTTGTACTGCTGATAAACCAGTACCACCTCATCGGCCTCACCATCCAGATACAGCTTTTTTAGGTACTCTGTCAGCTCCTGCGCCTCCGCCGGGCCAGGCACATCACTCAGCTCGGCAAAGCGTTTTTTCACCTTCATCCCGGCTGCCTCTATTACATCCTGTCCCCAGCTGCCGCAGATGACCGCGCTGCACTCAGCGCCGCAGCTTTCCATAAGGCTCTCAAGGTGTCGCAGCAGGGCGCTGTTGTAGATCCCGCAAAAGCCTCTGTTGCCCACGAAGGCCACAAAACACAGCCGCTTTTTCTCCGGCCTGGGCTGGAGAAAGGGATTGTCGCCCGTCTCCCCGGCGCTCATCAGCTCCTCAAGCATTTTCCGGCTTTTCTCCGCCATCAGGCTCAGGGCGCCGCGCACCGACTGAACGCGCCTGAGCTTGGAGGCCGCCACCATTTTCATGGACTTGGTTATCTGGCGGATGCTCTCCACGCTCTTTATGCGCGCTTTGATCGCATGGGTATTTGCCAAGACCTATGCCTCCTTCCAAAGGCTTTCAGCTAAAGCTCTCCGCAAATTCGTGTATGATCCCCCGCAGCTTTTCAAGCTGCGCGGCATCCAACTTCTCCCCAGTGTTTATAAGCTTCGCAAGGCTTGTGAAGCTGGCATTTACATAGGGGATAAGCTGCTTTTCAAATCTGGCTATGTCCCTCACAGCCACATTGTCCGCATAGCCCTCGCTGACTGCGAAGATGGAGATGACCTGATCCGATGCAGACATGGGCGTATACTGGCCCTGCTTAAGAAGCTCAGTCATCCGGTCTCCTCTGGCCAGCGTGTCGCGGGTAGATTTATCCAGATCCATGCCAAACTGGGAGAAAGCCGCCAGCTCTCTGTATTGGGCAAGCTCCATCCTCAGCCGCCCTGACACCTGCTTCACAGCCGCAAGCTGGGCCGCCCCGCCGACTCTGGATACAGACAATCCCACATTCACCGCCGGCCTCACGCCGGAGTTGAACAGGTCCGTCTCCAGAAAGATCTGGCCGTCAGTTATTGAAATATCGTTCGTGGGAATGTATGCGGCGATGTCTCCCGCCTGAGTCTCTATTATGGGCAGTGCCGTGATGCTGCCGCCGCCGGCCTCCTGGCTGAGTCTGGCCGCCCGCTCCAAAAGTCTGGAATGCAGATAGAACACGTCGCCGGGGTAGGCCTCCCGTCCGGGCGGGCGGTGCAGCAGCAGGGAGATCTCCCTGTAGGCCACAGCCTGCTTTGACAGGTCGTCATACACGATGAGCACATCGCGGCCCTTGTACATGAAATACTCTCCCATGGCCGTACCTGCATAGGGCGCAATATACAGCATGGGCGCCGGCTCCGAGGCGCTGGCGCAAAGCACAGTTGTATAGCTCATGGCTCCGTGCTCTTTGAGCTTTTCCACCACCCCTGCCACGGTGGACTCCTTCTGCCCTATGGCCACATAGATGCAGATGACGTTTTTGCCGCGCTGGTTTATTATGGCGTCGAGGGCTATGGCGGTCTT
>CAYFSB010000162.1:0-2403 GCA_964345655.1 uncultured Oscillospiraceae bacterium | reverse complement strand
TGAGCTCACGCTGACCGCGGCCTATCGGCACCAGGGCGTCTATAGCCTTTATGCCGGTCTGCAGCGGCACTGTAACCGGGCAGCGCTGAATCACGCCGGGGGCCGGGTTCTCTATGGGTCTGGTCTGGGCAGTATGTATAGCCCCGTTGCCGTCCACAGGCCGCCCCAGCGCATCCACTACCCTGCCGATAAGCTCCTCGCCCACCGGCACCTCGATAATATGCCCCGTACAGCGGACCTCGTCGCCCTCATGGACACTGTCGTATTCGCCCAGCAGCACAACGCCTATGTTGTCCCGCTCCAAGTCCATCACCATGCCGGTGAGGCCGCATTCAAAGCGCAGCATCTCACCCGCCATGGCATCACCCAGACCGGAGACTCTGCATATGCCGTCGGAGGCGCTGACAACCTTTCCAGCCTGAAAAACGTCGATAGCATTGTCCACGTCCATAAGCGCCGCTTTCAGGCCTTCTATGTAGTCTCCCTCCATATTTTCTATATTGCTCACCGAGTCATACACTCTCTCAAGCATGTGCAGCAGGCTTCCGTCAAACACGGTATCGCCTATCTTCAGGCGCACTCCGCCAATGATGCTCTCGTCCACCTCAGTCTTGATGTGCACATCAGACTCGTCGATATATATGTCCATAGCGTGCAGCTCGTCGCTGACCACCTGGTCCAGATGCACCATGTCCGGTATCGTCATAGCCTCAGCCACAGTGAGCAGCACATATATCTCACCTGCGGCCTTTATTCTGGCCTGCTCGCTTTTTGACAGGGAAAACACCTGCGAGAGCCTGTCGGCAAAGTCTGTCTCAAGGGCGCGGCAGGCATCGCGGTACTCCTCCCGCCGCATAAGATCGCTGGCTGCCAAAACGAGATGATCCGCGGCCTTCCTGTTCAGCTCGCGGCGCATCTCGCCGTGAAGCCGAAGCTGTTCCTGCCGGTTCTCTTTTTCTATGCGCTCCAGAGTCTGCTGATATACCCGCTGGGCAGCGGCGGTATTTTCCGCAGCCTGAGTCTCCGCCTGCGCCACAATGCTCTGGCACTGCTCCTCGCCGTCGGCCTCCATACGGCCAAGGTCTGCATTGAGCTCCTCGGCCTTCTTTCCGGCCTCCTGGGAGCGGGCCAGATCATGTTCTATCTTACTGCGGTGGTCCTTGTATTTTTTTATTACTACCTTTTTACCGAAAAAATACAGACCTACCGCCAGAATAGCGAAGTTTAAAAGCGCGTAATATATGTTCCATCCACCCATATATTGCCGTCACCCCTCCTTCCTGATACTGTCATTTTCATCTGCTCAATCCTTCTTTTCAGGACCGGGGCCCAAAACACGGCTCACAAGAAGCTTGGCCAGCTCCATTTCGCTGGCTCTGAATTGCCCGATCTCCTGCTGCCGCTGGCTCTCCACATCTTCTTTGAGCCGGCGTCTGGCGCCCGCGGCGTCCTCACCGGCCTTTTTTACCAGCTCTGCCTGCTTTTTGTCGTTGGCGGCCCTGGCATCGTCAAGTATCTCTCTGGATTGCTTGTGACACTTGGCCTTCTCTTCCTCCAGAAGGGCGGTGTTGGCCATTATCGCATCCTGAGCCTTCCGCTCCTCGCCCAGAAGCAGGTCTATTCCGGCCTGACGGGCATCCATAAAACTGATAAGGGGCTTGTAGAGCAGCGTTTTCAGCAGGAAATAGAGCAGGAAGAAATCGGTGATCGTCCACAACAGATCCCATACATTGATGCTTAACATGGACTTCCTCCCGCGTCTCCGCTCAAATCTTTCCTACCAGCATAAACGCTATCAGCAGCCCGTAGATAGTCAGAGCCTCAATAAGGCCCAGCGACAATATCATCGCCGAACGAAGCTGACCGGCTATCTCCGGCTGACGCGCCATGGATTCCATTGTCTTCATTGCCACCAGTCCCTGCGCTATCGCGGGACCTATAACGCAGCCGGCCATCATTATTGCCACTGCTATTGCTATTGTTCCTGATGCCATTTCTTATTTCCTCCAGCAAAAATATTCTAAAAATTTATATCAATGGCCGCCCTCTGTCGCCTCTGAGACGTAGATGGCGAGCAGCATTGTAAAAACCATAGCCTGAATCATGCAGAAAAGCAGACTCAGCACATTCATGATAAGCGGCAGGAGAATGGGGAACACATTGTACAATTCTTCCGTCACGGTCTCCTCACCGTACAGGTTGCCATACAGACGCAGCGCCAGAGAAAAAGGTCTGACCAACTGCTCTATAAGATTTATCGGGAGCATAAAGATCACAGGCTTTATGAAGGACAATATGTATTGCTTTGCCCCCACCTCTCTGATGCCTATGGTGTGGGTGGTAAAAAATGCGATTATCGCCAGCGCGGCCGTCACCGAAAGGCAGGCCGTGGGCACCGCAAAG
>CAYFSB010000161.1:3991-4543 GCA_964345655.1 uncultured Oscillospiraceae bacterium | reverse complement strand
GCCGCAGCAGACCAGGCTCTCACTGAGGGGGCCCTCATAGCAATGTATGGGTCGGCCGTTCAGGAAAGCGCCCTGCCCTCTCACCGCGCTGAACAGCTCGTCCACATATGGGTTATACACCGCTGCCGCCCTAAGGCAGCCCCGGTTTGAATACGCCACCGAGATGCAGCTGTGATTAAAGCCCCTGACAAAATTCATGGTGCCGTCTATGGGGTCTATAATAAACAGGTGTTCGGCATTTAAATCGTCGTGCAGGTTATTCTCCTCACAGAAAAATTTTGCTCCCGGCACCGCCGCGCTCAGCTGCTCCAGCAGCATTTCCTGAACCTTCCTGTCATACTCTGTCACTACGTCCCGGTGGCCGGTCTTGCATTCGGCCAGGATCCCGTGGGCGTGCATCACAAGCCTGGCGGCCTGCCGCTGGGCTTCAATTATTTTTTCAAGTATTTCCATTGGGGTATTTTCTTCCAATTTCTTCATCTCCACAGCAAAATATTTTCATATTATACCATCTCTCCCTATTTATGTCGAGGAGCGGCCGGTTTTTTTCAA
>CAYFSB010000161.1:0-3981 GCA_964345655.1 uncultured Oscillospiraceae bacterium | reverse complement strand
GTCTTTGCAGTTTTATTATACCGGTGCTATAATGCTTCTGTCCTATATACAAGGGGTAATATTATGAAATGCGCATATATAAACGGGATAATTCTGGACGGACGTGAAGATATGCAGCCCGTCTCCGGGAAAGTTATTCTGACAGACGGTGAAAAGATAACGGCTATAACAGACCCTGCGGAGAAATATTCCGGCTACAGGGTAATAGATCTGAAGGGCAGGTATATCATGCCAGGGCTTATAAACCTCCATGTGCATCTGCCTGCCAGCGGCAAACCCAAGGACAAGCCCTCGGATAACCGTAAAACCGCGCGTATTATGAGCTCCACCGCGCTGACCCGCTCCATTCTCAGAAAGCTGTGCCAGTCCTACGCAAAGACGGAGCTTATGAGCGGTGTCACCACCATACGCACTGTAGGCGGTCTTTTAAACTGCGACTCCGATATTCGGGACAGAATAAACGCGGGGGATATTACCGGGCCGCGCATTCTTGCGGCAAATATGGCTGTCTCCGTCCCTGAGGGGCACATGGCCGGTTCCCTGGCCTATGAAGCACGCAGTGTCGAAGAGGCGCGCTCATATGTGGCCCGCATTGCGGAAGATTCTCCGGATCTGATAAAGCTTATGATAACCGGCGGCGTTCTGGACGCCAAAATAAAGGGTGAGCCGGGCGAGCTGAAGATGCCCCCGGAATATGTTCAGGCCGCCTGCAACGAGGCCCACGCCCATAACCTGAAGGTTGCCGCCCATGTGGAGAGCCCTGAGGGAATCCGTGTGGCGCTGGAAAACGGCGTAGACACCATCGAGCACGGCGCCCAGCCGGATGAGGGTATTATAGCGCTCTTTAAAGAGCGCGGCGCCGCCCTTGTGACCACGCTGTCCCCGGCGCTGCCCTATGCGGAATTTGACCGGGAAATAAGCCACGCCTCAGAGCTGGAGCAGTTTAACGGCAAGGTGGTCTTTGCCGGAATAATCGAGTGCGCCAGGGCCTGCCTTGCAAACGGCATTCCCGTGGGTCTGGGCACCGATACGGGCTGCCCCTATATAACCCACTACGACATGTGGAGAGAGCTGAACTACTTCAGCCGCTATTGTAAGGTGAGCCCCGCCTTTGCCCTGTATACCGCCACGCTTGGCAATGCAAAGATCGTTGGCATAGACGGCGAGACCGGTTCCATCGAAGAAGGCAAGTGCGCCGACTTTATAGTCAGCGAAAGAAATCCGCTGGATGATCTTACCGCCCTGCGGAGTCTCTCCTCAGTTGTCGTCCGTGGCAAATACATCAAGTCCCCCAAAGTTAAAAAACTGGAAAACATAGAGCGGGAGCTGGATAAATTCATATAAATCCACAACAGCCAGAGCGGCTTTGTCACAGCAGGAGCTGTATAAGAGCTGTCATCCCGATGCCAAATAGCCAAAGAGCCTTCTCCGGGCGGACTTTTCCCGGAGAAGGCTCTTTGCTTGCACTCAGGACGACGGCCGCTTTTGTTTATACCGCCGCTGCGCTTATTCGTCTGTTGGGGCCTTTGCCTCCTGAGAAACGACTATCCGCTTTACCGCCGCGCCCCAGGCCTCCGGCTCATTTTTTATAGGGGAGTGGGCCGACTTTTCAAACCATATCCACTCCTTGGAGGGAGCTTTCAGCGCCTCAAACCAGCCCTGAGCTATGGGTATCGGTGTGTTCTGGTCGTGCCGCCCTTCTGTTAGATACACAGGCACCTTGAGCTCCGGCACGGTCACATTCAGGTTGAAGTCCACCACCTCTTCCCAGAGGGCCTTGAGACTGAAAAACGCGCCCTTGTAGTATTTCCACAGGTCAAGGAGCCCATACTCAGGGGAGCGCAGAATGGGGAGCACAACGGATTTTACTATGCCCTCGTTTTCGCCGTAGTCCTCGCCGCCGTATTTGGTCATAAGATCCCGCTGCACCATAAGGTCGTCAAGGCTGGCGTAGTGCCCAGCTTTGGGCCAGCCGATGCGCTCAAGGTCGGCAAGGGCCTTGGCGTCCTGCCGCTTTTTTGCCTCCTCCAGCACAAACTCGTAGCTGAGCCGCTCGTTCTCCGGGCCGTCTACAAACTGCCCCATGCCGATATACACGGCCACATCCTCAGGGTATTTCTGGGCCAGCAATGTACCCAGCAGTGAACCCCATGAATGGCCCACAATATATATGGCGCTCTTCCGGAAACGCTTTTTCAGATACAGCAGCAGCTCATGGGCATCCTCCACCATGCGCTCGACCGTCATATCCTCGGTTTTCAGCTCTTTTGACCAGCTGAGCCCCGCACCCCGCTGATCCCAGCAGACCATGGTGCAGCTCTCCGCCAAAGCGGACTGGTTTTTCAGCACCCAATGTCTGTCGCACACGCCGGGCCCACCGTGGATGAATAGCAGCACCGGCAGCGCCGCATCCCCGCTGCGAATGCGTATATGCTGCCTGAAGCCGCCCAGCGTCACAGCAGTTTTCTCGTCAATGGCATATTTCATAGCTGTTCCTCCCGCTTTTTTGATTAATTATACGCCCATGCCCACGCTTATTCAAGAATTATCCGGCAGCTTTACGAAAAAACACTCTGTTTCCCGCCGTGGAAATATGGTAATATATGAAGGAAGCCATTTTGACACCGCAAAGGAGGCGACACATGAAGCAGATACTTATAGTTGAGGACGACGACGCCCTGAGTCAGGGCATATTCCTCGCTCTGCGAAGCCCGGACGTTGAGCCGCTGCTGGCCCAGACGCTCGGCCAGGCGCGAAGATTTCTTGAAGACCGCCATGTGGAGCTGGTCATACTGGATGTAAATCTGCCCGACGGCAGCGGGCTTGAGCTATTGCAGGAGCTGCGGCGCAGTTCCTCTGTACCGGTGATCCTTCTCACGGCGAACGATATGGAGACCGACGTCGTCACAGGGCTTGAGCTGGGTGCCGACGACTATATAACCAAGCCCTTTTCTCTGGCCATTCTGCGGGCAAGAGTCAACACTCAGCTCCGCCGGGGTCTGGCCGCTCCGGACCGGTTTGAGCTGGGGGAATTCATATTTGACTTTGGCCGCATGGAATTTTTCCGCGGCGGGCAAAGCGTAGAACTCAGCAAGACAGAGCAGAAGCTTCTGCGCATGCTGGTAGAAAACCGGGGCGTCACCCTGTCAAGGGCGGCGCTTGTAGACCGGATCTGGACGGACGGGGCGGAGTACGTGGATGAAAACGCCCTGTCGGTAACGGTAAAGCGGCTGAGAGACAAGCTTGAAAAAGAGCCCGCCAGGCCACAGCATATCAAAACCGTCTACGCACTGGGCTATACCTGGGCGGTGGAGCCATGAGCGCTGTTGACTGGCTGCTGCTTTTTGCGGCGCTGGCTGGGATATCGGCGGCGGGGCTGGCGGTGCTGCTGTACAGGCACCGGGAGCGGCGGCTGCTTGAGCGGCTGAGTCGGATGCTGGACGCCGCCATGGACGGCAGCTTCACCGAGAGCCGCTTTGACGAGAGCCTGCTCTCCGCCGTAGAGGCAAAGCTCGTCCGGTATCTGACCGCGTCCCATGTATCCGCCAGAAATCTCGGCGCAGAGCGGGACAAGATAAAGGCGCTCATCTCCGACATCTCCCACCAGACAAAGACCCCGGTATCAAATATTCTTCTGTATGCCCAGCTTCTGGCAGAGCAGCCCCTCCCCGATCAAAGTCTCGGCTGTGTGGCCGCGCTGAACGGGCAGGCGGAAAAACTGAGCTTTCTTATAAGCGCTCTTGTAGAGCTCTCACGGCTGGAGTCCGGCATTCTCAGTCTCAGCCCGAAGCCCGGCCCTCTGGCCCCTATGCTGCGCTCCGCGGCGGAGCAGATCATGCCGGCGGCCGCTGCAAAGGAACTGTCTCTCAATGCCGATTTCGGGGAGCTGCGGGCGGTATTTGACCCGAATTGGACCGGTGAGGCCATATATAATCTTCTGGACAACGCTGTGAAATACACCCCCACCGGAGGCACCGTCAC
>CAYFSB010000160.1:0-4555 GCA_964345655.1 uncultured Oscillospiraceae bacterium | reverse complement strand
GTAATGACCGCTTGCAGACGCAGGGCGGAATTGATTGGCTCTCTTACCATCCATGTGATGGAAAATACCGAACAGGGAGACAAGCGGATTGTGAACGCTCTCAGCCGAAAAATCGACATCGAACCGATGGCAAACATGACCCGGAAAACGTGGATGGAAGCAATCGTGATGAATCTTTTGCTGTACGGAAAAGGAAATAGTATCGTAAAAGTACATACAGCTGGCGGATATTTGAGAGATTTAGAACCAATTGCAGCGTCAAAAGTTTCTATTCCGGAAAGCGGTTCTTACTCCGTCATGATTGACGGGATTCCGTATAAATCGGACGAGATTCTGCATTTCGTGCACAATCCCTCCCCAAATTGCCTATGGAAAGGACGAGGCTTGCAAATATCCCTGCGACCGTTTGCGGACAACCTTAAACAGGCAGCCGCAACGGAAAAATCATTTTTATCCAGCAAGTGGAAACCGTCTGTCATTGTAAAAGTGGATGCGTTGACCGATGAATTTAGTTCGCCGGCAGGAAGAAAGAAATTGTTAGCAGATTATGTAGAATCCAGTGAAGTTGGCGAACCATGGCTGATTCCGGCGGAACAATTCTCAATTGAGCAAATCAAACCGCTGTCTTTGTCTGATTTAGCAATCAGCGACGTTGTAAAGCTAAACAGGCGGATGATTGCAGCGATTTTGGGCGTGCCGCCGTTTTTGCTGGGTGTTGACAGCTACAGCAAGGATGAATGGAACGCTTTTGTAAATCACACTGTAAAGCCGATTGTGATTGGAATACAGCAGGAAATGACAAAAAAACTGATTTTATCACCAAACATGTACATCCGCTTTAATGTTTTGTCTTTGTTTGATTGGGATATAAAAACCATCGCTGACGTATTTGGCGGCTTGTCTGACCGTGGTTTTGCTACTGGCAACGAGGTACGTGACCGGATGGGCTTGTCCCCGAGGGAGGGATTGGATGAATTACGAGTGTTAGAGAACTACATCCCTTATGAGATGTCAGCGTATCAAAAAAAATTAGTACAAGGAGGGAAAGAAGAAAATGGAACGGAATAACGTCATGTATCGCACGATGCAGTCAGCACTTACAACGAGGGACGGCGAAACAAACGAAGCCCCTGTAATTGAGGGCTATTTTGCGGTATTTGATTCTGACTATAATATGGGGTATGGCATGAGCGAGAGCATTGCACCGGGTGCATTTTCGGAAACGCTTACTGAAGATGTCCGGGCACTTATTGACCATGACACCCGGCTTGTGCTTGGACGTACAACCGCCCACACGCTGGAGTTGAGAGAGGATTCTCACGGATTGTGGGGAAAAATCTACATCAATCCAAAAGATAGCGAGGCAATGAATCTTTATGAACGTGTAAAACGTGGCGATGTGTCCCAGTGCAGCTTTGGATTTGAAATCATTAGCGAGGAAATGTCTTTCCCTGCGGAGGGAAAAATCCATTGGAGAATTACAAAGGTAAGACTGTACGAAGTATCTTGTTGCACATATCCGGCATATGAAGAAACCGGCATATCTGCACGCAAAAAGGATTGGGAACAAATTGAAAAGCGAAAATCAGAAGCGTGGAAATCCACACTTTTGAAAAAACTGAAAGGGGAAAAATAAAAAATGCTGAAAGCACTGTTATTGCGAAACAAGATTGACAGCAAAAAAGCTGAACTGGCGGAACTCCGCACAAACGCCGCAGAGTTGGAAAAACGGGAAAAAGAACTGGAATCCGACATCAACGAGGCAAAAACCGAAGAAGAAAAAGCGGCAGTTGAAAAGGCTGTCAACCAGTTTGAACAAGACAAGGCGGAAAATGAAAAATCTATCAGCGAACTGGAAACGGAAATTGCTGACATGGAGAAAGAATTGGATGCCGTGGAACAGAAACAACAGACACCGCAAACCGAAGATAATTCGGTTGATGAAACCAGAAAGGGGAAAGTTAAAATGGAAACCAGAGTGAAATTTTTTGGTATGAACGCACAGGAACGTGATGCGTTTTTTGCCAACGATGCTGTAAAAAGCTGGCTGGAACGTGTCCGGGAAATGGGCAAGAATCAGCGGTCTATTACCGGTGCTGAGTTGCTTATCCCGGAAGTTGCACTGGATTTAATCAAAGAAACCACGCTTAAATACTCTAAGCTGTACAAGCATGTAAATGTTAAGAGTGTGCCGGGCAAGGCAAGACAGAACGTAATGGGAGCAATCCCGGAAGCAATTTGGACAGAAATGTGTAGCACACTCAACGAATTAAACCTCACCTTTAACAACGTAGAGGTAGACGGTTATAAGGTCGGCGGATTTATTGCAATCTGTAACGCTGTGCTGGAGGATTCCGACATTTCCCTTGCAACCGAGATTATCTCCGCACTTGGTCAGGCTATCGGTTACGCATTGGACAAGGCAATCTTGTACGGTACTGGGACTAAAATGCCGCTTGGTATTGTCACCCGTCTGACGCAGGCTGCAAAGCCGTCTGGTTACTCTACCACCGCCAGAGCGTGGGCAAACCTCACCACAAGCAACGTGCTTGCAATTTCCGGCAAAACGGACGCGGCGTTGTTTAAGGAATTGGTCATTGCATCCGGAAACGCTAAGGCAGATTACAGCCATGGCGAGATGTTTTGGGCAATGAATGAAAAGACATTTACAAAACTGGTTGCAAATGCCCTGACCATCAACGCTGCTGGTGCGATTGTAACCGGACAGAACGGAACAATGCCAGTAATTGGCGGAGCGATTGAAAAGCTGTCCTTTATCCCGGATGATGTAATCATTGGCGGTTATGGCGACTTGTATCTGCTGGCAGAGCGTGCAGGAACAGCTATCAGCCAGTCGGAACACGCAAGATTTATTGAAGACCAGACCGTATTTAAGGGGACTGCGAGATATGACGGCTTGCCGGTGATTGCAGAAGGATTTGTTGCAATCGGAATCGGCGGTACAAAACCAACCGCAAACGCAGTTACTTTTGCGGCGGATACGGCAAACAGTGACGGAGAATAATCATTATGAATGTAGACCTGCTTACAATGCTTAAGGTAGACCTCGGAATTACCGCCGAGGCTTATAATGACCGGCTTTACGCAGATTTACAGGCGGCAAAAAGCTACATTGCACGCGAGGGAATCACGTTAAATGAAACCATCGAAGACGACCAACTTGTTGTACAGTATGCAGCGTGGCTATGGCGGCAGCGTGGCGGAGATGAGCAATCCTCGATGCCACGGATGCTGCGATATTTGCTTAACAATCGATTGTTTTCCGAAAAAATGAGAGGAAATGACGATGGATGATGTAATCGAACTGGTCAAACGGCATTTATACAGAGATGATTGCGGCGTGGAACGATTGGCAGAAGAATCCAAAAGAACTGTGTTTTGTAGCGTGCAATCAGCGAGCAGAGCGGAGTTTTTTGCAGCAATGCAGGCTGGGTTAAAACCGTCATTTATTGTGCAAATCAATCCGATTGAGTACGGTTGTGAGGGAATTGCCGTATACCATGGAAAAAGATATTTGATTTATCGAACATATCAAAAAAACATGGATGTGTTGGAATTGTATCTCAAGGAAGAGGTGGGAATACAAAATGACCTATACTGACATTGCAAAAATGATGGAGCAAATGCATTTGCCGTTTGCATATCACCATTTTGAGCGTGGCAAAGCACCGCCACTGCCCTATTTTGTCTTTTATTATGACGGGCGGAGCGATTTTTCCGCCGATAACCACGCCTATCAAAAAATCGTAGAGGTGACGCTGGAATTGTACAGCAACCAAAAAGATTTTAAATCTGAAAGTCAAATAGAATCCGTTTTAGAAAGAAATGAGATTGTATATGATAAAACGGAAGAATACATATCTTCTGAAAAGATGTTTGAACAGATTTATGAATTTGAACTGCTGCTGGAGGGGTGAACATGATAAAAACCATTCGTGTTGACAAACTGGCGGACGAAATTATGAAAGAATTGCAAGAATATAGCGACGCAACCAGCGACGACGTAAAATCAGCAGTCAAAAAATCCTCTCAGGCAGTCAAAAAAGAACTACTACAAACTGCCCCAAAACGAACGGGGACGTACAGAAAAAGCTTTGTAGTAACAAAAATCGAAGAAAATTCAAGCAAATTAAAAGTAGCCGTCCACTCTAAAAAGCATTACCGGTTATCACATTTGCTAGAAGATGGTCACGCACTCAGGCAAGGCGGAAGAACAAACGCACACCCACACATGAAACCAGCGGAAGAGCATGGAATCGAAATGCTTGAATCGCTTGTAAAAAAATCATTAGGGAGGAACTAAGCATGGCAACCGAAACTAAGAACAAGGTTAAATTTGGTTTAAACAAAGTATACTGGGCAAAAATCACCGGATATGATGAGGATGGCACTCCACAATATGCCGCCCCTGCACGTCTGCCGGGTGCTGTCAGCCTTAGCATTGACGCAAACGGTGAAACAGAACCGTTTTACGCAGACAACTGCGTTTACTACCTGTGTAACAACAACTCCGGTTATGAGGGAGATTTGGAAG
>CAYFSB010000159.1:1585-4562 GCA_964345655.1 uncultured Oscillospiraceae bacterium | reverse complement strand
CTGTAGCCCTCAAAGCCAAGGCCCATATATGTCTTCACGCAGGCCATACCCGCATAGGACAGTTGACGAAAGCTCTCCCTTTTGCTCACATCGGAGATATGCACCTCCACCGCCGGGATAGCCACAGCCTTCAGCGCATCCAGAATTGCAACGCTTGTATGCGTATAGGCCGCCGGGTTTATGACTATTCCGTCAAAGGCACCGTAGGCCGCCTGGATCTTATCTACGATGTCGCCCTCATGGTTTGACTGATACAGCTCCAAATCAATTTTTTCACTGCGGCAGCAGTCCCAGATAAGCTCCTCCAGCTGTTTGTAGCTGCCGCTGCCGTAAATATCAGGTTCCCTCAGCCCCAGAAGGTTAATGTTTGGGCCGTTGATAACAAGAATTTTCATCTCAGCATCTCCATTATCTGCCTGACTGTCTGCTCAATATCTCCGTTATTGTCTGCGGTGCAGTCTGCAAAGTGCCGGTACATGGGCAGGCGGCGCCGGTATAAGTCATTCATATCGCTCTGGAGAGAAATGGGTCTGCCCTCGGTCGGCAGCGCTGCCACATCGCGCCTGAGCCATATTATACACCCGTTCTGGTGTAAAAGGCCATAGTTTTCTTCCCGTGTGACACATCCGCCGCCTGTGGATATAACTACCCCGGAGAGCTTTCCCAACTCATTGAGCACCTGGGTCTCAAGCTCTCTGAACCGCTCTTCGCCAAAGCACCGGAACAGCTCCGGTATTTTCATTCCGGCCTTTTCTTCAATCAGCGCGTCAGCCTCATATACGGGCCTTTCAAGTTTTTTCCCAAGCTCAGCCGATATTGTGGTCTTGCCGCTGCCCGGCATGCCTATTATTACGATATTCTGCATTGAGCGCGACAGCTCCCGCTCAATACGGGCTATTTCCCCGTCATCAACAGCATTGCCGGTAAACAGCTCCGCGCTGCCCTTGGCCTGCGCCACCAGCATGTAAAGTCCGCTGGCGCAGGGTATTCCAAGCTTTTCCGCCTGTAATATAAGCGCTGTTCTGGCCGGGTTATACACCACATCCAAAACTCCCGCGCATTTTGGAAAAGTGCGCAGGTCAAGAGCCGCCGCGCCGTTTTTTGGATACATGCCCAGAGGCGTCGTATTCACTATTATCTCCGCGTCCCCATGACGGGAGATATTCTCATAGTTGTCCTCACCTTCTCTGGATATGACGGTGACATCAGCGCCAAGCTCCGAGAGCACCGCACAGACAGAGGCTGACGCGCCGCCGCTGCCAAGCACCAGGGTCTTTTTGCCCTCCGGCTGGATTTTGCTGTGTTTTATCAGTTTTTCAAAGCCGTAGGCATCGGTATTATCGCCATAGATGCTGCCGTCTTTCCGGCGGACCATGGTGTTCACGCTGCCGATACGTGCGGCTCTGGCAGACAGCTCCGTGCAAAACGGGATAACGGCCTTCTTATATGGAATAGTCACATTCAGTCCATCCCAATCCCCGCCTTTGACGAAACCCTCCACCTGATCCGGCTGCCGCTCATACAGCAGATATTCATAATTACCCAGCTTTGAGTGTATGGTCGGAGAGTAGCTGTGGCCCAGCTTCTCCCCCAGCAGGCCGCATTTAGGCATCATATCACCTCGCTGTAGCTGCCCAGATATGAAAACTCCTCGCTGACTGTCTCCAACTCACCCATCAGCTGGATAAACCGGGGCGAATATACGGATGTCTCCAAGTCAAAATAGAACATAAATTCAAAGTTGCGCTCAGGCATTGGGCGGCTCTCAAGCTTGTTCAGGTTTATGCCCAGAGCATAGAACCGAGACAGCAGCTTATACAGAGAGCCCGGCCTGTGGGGCAGCACCATCATAATGCTCGTGCGGTCAGCGCCGGGATATATCTCAAGGTCCTTTGAAATACAGATAAAGCGGGTATAGTTGTTTC
The DNA here is from genome assembly GCA_964345655.1 of uncultured Oscillospiraceae bacterium. Lineage (GTDB taxonomy): Bacteria > Bacillota > Clostridia > Oscillospirales > Oscillospiraceae > Limivicinus. Next base: position 2,637 of record CAYFSB010000159.1, on the reverse strand, counting down.
CCTGATCCTGTACCGCTGATTTGAGACAGTCAAGTCCGTATAGCTCCATACAGGAGCGGGAGCACAAAGCCGCCACATCGTCTCTGTCAGAGTCCGCAACCAGTTTTGCGGCCATGGCTGTATTCTCGCAGGGTATGACCTTCACGCCCTGAAGAGTCTGCAAAAATTCGCCGCACTGACTTATAGCCTGCTCATGCGAATAAATCTCCCTTATATCCGATGTTTTCGTGCCGGGCTTTGCCAGAAGATTATGGTCAACCTTGAGTCTTATGCTGCGCACTATGCGGAAGTTGTGGCGCATCATCAGATCATATACCATGTTTACGGAGCCGGCGGTGCTGTTCTCCAGCGGTATAACGCCATAGCGGCAGAGCCCCTTTTCAATAGCTGAAAACACGGCATCAAAGGATGAAAAATACAGCACGTTTGGGCGGCGGAAAAGTTTATCGCAGGCAAGCTGTGAATATGCTCCCTCCACACCCTGACAGGCCACCGTGGCGCTTTCTGGAAAAAGCCGCGGCGTGTTCTCAATGGCCCCCTCTATCTCCGCGCTGAGTTGGCTCTTTGCGCCGATGACCCTGTTCTGACAGCTTCGACTCAGCTCAAAAATGAGCGAATACAGAGCAATGGCGTACTCCTGAATATCCTCAGGGCTCTTCTCCGCAATATCCTGTAGCTTTTCTCTCTCCCGGTTTGCATCCAGTACCGGCAGTCGCCGCTCTTTTTTCAGCGCCGCCACCTGTGTTGACAGTTCCATGCGGCGGGCAAACAGCCTGATCATCTCATCGTCTATCCCGTCCAGCTCTTTTCTATAGTCTGATAGCTCCATATCCTCTACCTTCTCTCTTTCCGCCGCGCCAAAAGCGCGTCATAAATGGCTATTGCCGCCGCAGCCTCTACGCAAGGCACAGCTCTTGGCACTATGCAGGGGTCATGCCGCCCTGTCACGCGCAGCTTTTGCTCTGTAAGGCTCTCTATATCAACGCTGTCCTGCTCCAAGCCTATGGAAGGCGTTGGTTTTATGGCAACTTTGAACTCAAGGGGCATACCGT
>CAYFSB010000159.1:0-1575 GCA_964345655.1 uncultured Oscillospiraceae bacterium | reverse complement strand
TGTACGGGTCTTTACGGCGCCATTTTCTATAATAAAGGCATCATTGTTTTCGCTGCCCCGCATTCCTGCCGCTTCAAAGCCCGCGCCGAATTCTATGCCCTTTACGGCGGGAATGCCGAAAGCAATTGAGGCAATGCGGTTTTCCATCCCGCCGAACATTGGGTCTCCAAGTCCGACAGGCAGACCTGTCGCTCTGCACTGTATAATACCGCCCACCGAGTCTCCCTGGGCTTTCACCTCAGCTATACGCCTGCGCATGGCCGCCCCGGCCTCCTCATCCACAACAGGGAATGCCTTGGCAGCTGTTGGGGCAATCAGCTCGCCCCTGTCATACACTCCGCCTATGGCGCTTATACGGGAATATATCTCTATACCCTCCCGGCGCAAAAGCTGGATGCAGATACCGCCCGCAATGCAGAGCGGGGCTGTGAGCCTGCCTGAAAAATGTCCGCCTCCAGCAAAATCCTCCGCCCCACCGTATTTCACATGGGCTGTATAGTCCGCGTGGCCCGGACGGGGTATGCCCAAAAATGCCGCATAGTCCCCGGAGCGGGTATCGGTGTTGCGTATTATGGCCGTCAAAGGTGCTCCGCAGGTCACACCGTCTCTGAGTCCTGACAAAAACTCAGGTATATCCGCCTCTTTTCTGGCGGTTGAATATTCGTTTTGCCCCGGCGCACGGCGATCTAAAAACCGCTGAAGCTCCTCTGAATCAATCCGTTCGCCTGAGGGCAGGCCCTCGATCGTCACGCCTACAGACGCCGAATGAGACTGGCCAAAAATTGTAAGGCGCAGGTTATCTCCATAGCTGCTGCTCATTATTATCCTCCTGTCAAAGCGCCGAAGTCCTCCCAAAAGTCTGGATATGACTTTTGTACAGCCTCCGCGCCATCAATCGTCACATTATAACGGCAGGCACAGGCCGCCGCAGCTGCGCTCATGGCAATGCGATGGTCGCCGCAGGCGTCCACTCTTCCGCCCTGAAGGCTGGAAACGCCGCGAATAACAAGGCCGTCCTGCTGCTCGGTAATGTCCGCCCCCAGCGCCGTCAGCAGGCGCGCTGTGGTTTTAAGCCTGTCCGATTCCTTTAAACGAAGCCGCCCGGCATTTATTATCCGGGTCTCACCCTGTGCCACCGAGGCCACAACGCTGAGTGCCGGAATAAGATCCGGTATAGGTGCGGCGTCAATAAGGGCCGCGTGAAGGGTGCCTTTGCTCACCTTTATTCCACCGGGGCCTTCCTCCACACAAGCGCCAAAGTTCCGCAGTATATCCAGCACGGCCCTGTCGCCCTGATGTGAACTTAAGGACAGGCCCGAAACGATTATCCCCTCTCTCGAAAGCGCTCCCGCGCAGAGGAAAAACGCGGCGTTTGACCAGTCCCCTTCCACGGTCAGCTTTTCAGGCAGCCTGGCCCGCTGGTTTCCGGGGATATGGTACTGCTTGCCACGCCTGTCAAATTCGATTCCCGCAGTATTTAAAGCGTCCTCCGTCATGATGATATAGGCGGAGGATTCTATTTTTCCCGTAATGCTCAGTCTGCTGGTTCCATCGGCCAGCGGCAGAGCCATAAGC
>CAYFSB010000158.1:1276-4589 GCA_964345655.1 uncultured Oscillospiraceae bacterium | reverse complement strand
CCAGGCCGCGGCCGAGGGTCGTATCGGCACGCCAAACCAGTGGATTATAGACAGCCTGCAGGAGCGGGATGTGGCCGTGGTGGACATGTACGACAAGATATATAAGGGCACCTTCCTCGGCGGCAATCTGACCACCGCGCTCAAGAGCAAAACCGTCTCCGGCGGCGCAGTCATTTGGGGCGGCATACGCGATATAGAGCAGATGCAGCGCGTGGAGGGGATACAGGTATATTACCGCGGCATCGACCCTACCCCCATACGGGATTTTGCAATGCTCAGCTTCAACGGCCCCGCCCGCATCGGTGCCGGCGAGCATAGCGTTCTCTGCCTGCCCGGGGACGTGGTATACGGCTGCAGCGGCGGCGTTTTGTTCATTCCGCCACATCTTGTTGTGGAGGTCGTGGAAAACGGCGCGAAAACGCAGGTAAAGGACCTGTTCGGGTTTGAGATGATAACCGCAAATCTGTTTACGACCGCCCAGATAGACAAAAACACATGGTCACTAGAGATGCTTGACATGCTCATGGACTTTATCCGCAGCGACTCCAGATGTGCAGAGTACCGGGATATTGACTGGAGCGTGGAATACGACCAAGCCCGCAACGGTGACCCGAACGATACGCAATCTGCATTATAAACTCTAATGCAACACAAAATCGGCCTCCTGAAATTTCAGGAGGTCGATTATTTATTTTGTTTACTTTTTCAGCACGCGGCTGTAATTCCTGCCGATATTATCCCAAAGCTCCATAGGGTCCTTGGAGGCCACGCTTGTGCCGAGGCCGCCGCGATAGGTCCATGTTCCGAGCCTGTCAACGCCCAGCTCCTCATACATGTCTACTATGCGGTCTATCTGGCTGAAATCATCCGGCCTTGTGCTGTAGCCCATGAGCCAGCGCTCCGATTCCTTGCCGTATTTTTTTGCAATAGCCACTGTGCGCTCGGTGATTTCTCTAAAGAAGCTCTCCGGCAGGTTCCACTTGATGATGGTAGTAGAAAACACATCAAAATACGGGCAGGCGGCGACCATTTCCCAGTTGTCATATCCGCGCAGCTCGGTGACATAGTAACTATTGAGCGTGGCGTGTACGCAGCAGGTTATTTCCAGCTTGGAGTTGTACTCCTTGAGGGATTTTGAAACGATTTCCAGCGTCTCCAGTGCCTCTCTCCAGCGGAACTGCTTCACATCATCGTTCATGAACTTCGGCATTTCATAGCCATAGTACGCCTCGAACTTTTTCATGCACTCCGGACAGCGGCAGGCCCAATCGTCCCCCGCGCCGCCTGTGATGGAGGCATAGGACTTGGGGTAGGCATAATGCGGCTCATCCCAGAAAAAGCCGTCTACCTCCGTGTCCCGCGCGAGCTTCATGCACATGTTTTTAAAATAGTCCCGAAAGGCGTTCGTGTTGAAGCAGGCCGCGTTTAAAACCTCACCCGTATATGCAGAGACCTGCCGGTGATGGATATTGTTCTGCAAAAACAGCGATACCTGCTCGCCGCCGAAATACTTGCCTATACCCCAGGTGTCCGCAAGGACACGCAGCCCCATTTCATGGGCCTTCTTTACTATTACATTTATGTTGGGGAACCAAAAGTCCATGTCAAATTCAGTGATGGCAAGTATAACGGTATCGCAGCCATGCTCTATCATCTCCTGAAAATCGCGCTCGGCATGCTCGACATAATTAAAGCCGTAGTAACTGATAGCTGTATGTTTGATAGACATCGTTTTCTCCTTATTTATTCATGTATACCGGCTCCCCGGCTGCAACGGAATCATAACAGCAAACCATTGCTTCCACTGTCTGCCGGTGCCACTGGAGATTTATTTTGGGCTGCTTATTATTCAAGATGCACTCGCAAAACTCATCCATCATACCTATCCATTCGTCAAAGTAGGTATACTGCACGGCATAGCGGTTATTGGGGCCGCCGCAATAGCTGTCATTAGGGCCGAAGCAGTCGGCCTGAATAACACCCTGAGTGCCCACGATAGAGAAATTTACCTCCATGCGCTTGGGGTGCAGGTCCCAGTTGATCGGCAGAACGGTCTTGGCCTCATGCCGAGACCACGAGGGGTCAAGAAGGAATTTGCAGCCGTTTTTCATGCGGCCGGTGACGTATATCACGTCCTCCTCCTCTATCTCGCGGATATTGTCCGCCACATCGGCAAAGACATAGTCATAGTCGCTCCCGGTAACCCAGCGCAGCATATCGAAGATATGGGGATGATCGCTGAGCGCACCGCCGCGGCAGCGGCTGTCCCCCGCCTTGAGCTGCACGCGCTTGCCATAGGATATCTCCGGGTCTCCCTGCCATGGAAAAGCCCAAACGGGTGATAGCGTTATATTGGTGGCGTTGAAGGAAATAATCTCTCCAATAGCGCCGCTGCGGGCAAGCTCCAGCGCTCTGGTGCAGGTGGGGTTATAGTGCATTTCAAGCTCCACCTGGCATATGACGCCCGCGTCCTCCACCATTTTTATCATCCTGTCATACTCCTCCAAATCGAAGGTCGGTACCTTCATGGAGAGCATGTGCTTGCCGTATTTGCAGCAGAGCTCCATATCGCCAAAATGGCGGAAGTTCTCGCTTGCGATTATCACGCCGTCTATTTCCGGATGCTCAAGGAGCATTTGCTCGGTGCTTCTGTATACCGGCACGTCATAGCCGTAGTCCCGGAAGTTTTTCTCCACCTCGTCTGTCGCGCAGGAAACGGCCACCCAGTTTATTTTGTTGTTGTCATGCAGCGTCTGGTAATACTTGCGCACATGCGCATGCGTCAGAGACGCTATAGCAAGATTGACCTGTCTCATCATCAGCCCTCCACAAACGTATACTTGAGGCCTTCGCTTGAAGCCACGGCAGCCTCATAGACCTTGGCGATATGGGCCCAATCCTGGCACAGCTCCCCGACACGCGCAGTGTCACTCAGCGCCCAGATGATAAAGCGGATGCAGTCTGCCTGAGTATTGTCCATACCATAGAGCTCAAAGTCTATCTCGTTATAGGTCTGTGTTTCAGGGCCTTTGAAGACGTAGATGGGGTACAAAACCGTCTGCACATCAACTGGCAGGTCGGAGGCAATGCCGCTGCGGGCTACCACCTCGTGCAGCAGCACGCTCTCGCTCCCATCAGGCAGGAAGCCCAGCTCCATACTGGCTTTGACATTATTGTCAGAAGACATGATACAGTTTGTATACACATCCGCGCTGAAGTCCGCAAAAACACGCTTGATGCTTGCCCGGGTAATAAACTCAAACAGGTTTGTCTCAAACACAATTATATCCTTGAGGCTTCGGGCAAAGTCGCT
>CAYFSB010000158.1:743-1266 GCA_964345655.1 uncultured Oscillospiraceae bacterium | reverse complement strand
AAGCGCGGGCTCTACCATTTTCCTGTCAAGCAGGCCGCGCAGTTGGATATACTTCGGCTGCGCCTGCCAATGGAAAAGCGGGACGTTTATGTAATCGTCAGCGGCAAGCTCCCTGCTGAAATCGTAGAAAAAGCGAAACCTGCCCTTTTCACAGTCGATTTTCACCGCGCCCTCTTCAAGCTCTGCTCTAAGGCCGGAGGCAGCATTGTATTTTTCCGCCAGCTCAAGCAGCTTGGAAATAAAATTGCCGTCCATTTGTGTTTCTCCTTTGGTCACAGCATTTTGATTCTGGGGCTGTATTTCTCCAGATTCTTTTTGTTGTATTCATCCCCACCAGGTACGTTTGCACTGCGCCAGAAGGGCGGCTCAATGCCTATTTCAAGGCAGGCCTTGGCGCATTCAATTTCAAGCCGGTGGACAATGTAAAAATCTGTCATATTGGATATAGGCCCGATGGGTGTGTCAAAACCTTCAAGCTTCACAACGGTATCGCCCAGAGGGTTATAGTCATCAATGCAGATAT
>CAYFSB010000158.1:0-733 GCA_964345655.1 uncultured Oscillospiraceae bacterium | reverse complement strand
CACGGAGGACACGGCGATTATCTTCACGCCCCGCTCCTTTGCGGCCATTGCAGCGTCTATAGTTGCGGCATTTGTGCCAATGTTGTGGTAAATTATGAGCACATCGTCCTTCTTCAGGTCATAATAGCTCAAAATTGCGCGCCCATAGTTTTCGCAGCGCTCCAGAGCCAGATATTTCTGCGCCTGATTGAATACCGAAAGGCCCGTTTCCATGCAGGGATTAATATTGCAGAGTCCACCGGCACGGAAAAACATTTCGCCCACCGGCAATGTCGTATGCCCGCCGCCGCCATATACATTTATGAGTCTGTCGTTTTTTATAGCCTCTGCCATAAGCTGGCCTGCGGCTTTCATGTTTTCATACTGCTCGGCTTCTATTCTATTAAGAAGCTCGATAACCTGCGGCAGATAGCCGTTGGATTTGTCACTCACTTCTGTCACTCCTTTTTAATTTCTTATAAAAAAGCCCACAGTGAATACTTTCGTATTTACGTGGGCTTTTAAGCTGTATTGGCAGTAATCAGCCCATAACGCCGTACATGAGATTTGGAATAAACGTCGAGAACCACGGGACATAGGTGACGATCATCAAAACCACTATTGCAATGCCTATAAACGGCCATATTTCCTTTATCATATCGGCCGGCTTCATCTTCAGGAGGCCGGAGGTTAGGAATATGTAGGTGCCGAAGGGCGGGGTAATCGCCGCAAGGCCGGTGTTGACGCACATCAT
>CAYFSB010000157.1:0-4599 GCA_964345655.1 uncultured Oscillospiraceae bacterium | reverse complement strand
TCCACCATGTTCTGCGCTGTTATTATCTGGTTGCCGTCAAAGGCGGCCTGAGCGCTTATCCGCTCATTGCAGTTTTCCAGCTGCACGGGGCTGTCACTGTATGAACCCAACTGGGAAAAGATGTCTGCTGCCGCTTCAAAGCGGCAGTTTTGCATTTCCAGCTCTGCCTGCCCATACAGCTGCTCCATACAGCGTTCCGCCTGAGCGGCGCTGTCTGAATAGCTCTCAAGGTCCTGAAAAACCCCGGCGGCCCCGGCGTAGTCTCCGGCGTCCATCAGGGCACAGGCAGAGCGATAGCGGCAGAGCATGGACATGTCTGCGCTGTCGCCATAATTGCCCAGCGCGTCAAAGGCGGCGCGGGCCGCCGTATAATCGCCATTTTCCAACAGCTCAAGGGCCAGACCGTAATCGCACTTGTTCAGCTTAACGGCGCTGTCTTTACAGTCAAGTCCGGTGAAGAGCTCTCTGGCAGCCGCGTAGTCGCCGCTGTCCAACAGTTTGCTGGCTCTGTTATACATGAGTCTGTCGTTGAGTGCCCAGCGCGCTGCGGCGGCAGAGCATAAAATCAGTAAAAAACATATAACAGCGGTCAGCCATTTCTTTTTCGCTTTTCCCCAGGCCGGCTGTGTCTGACCTGTGGGATGCACATTATCGCTCATATATGTCCTCCAGGAAGTCTTCAACAAAATACCCGCGTATTTTTTCAGGACCGCCGGCTTTGTTCAGCCGGCGATCCTGCCTGTGCGGTATAATGCGTATTTCCGCCCCCATCCGCTGTGTGGCAGCAAGCCTGCGGTTTTTATACTCCGGCGCACCGGTCACGTCCTCTATAATGTTTACATCCTTCGGCACACTGACAGTATCAAGGGCTGTGCCAAAGATAAAGAGTATGGCTCTCTCCGCGCTGAAGGGATAGACGTCTATTTCCATGCGCCTGTCGCCAAAGGTGAAACGGTATTTTGTCTTGCGCACGGCATGCAGGCTCACATCCGCCTCCATAAGATAGGCCACGTACTCCTTCTGGGAGATCGGCCGCTCGGTGACCCAGCGGGTACCGTCGTCGCCTATGCGCTTTTCCGTGTAGAAATACAGATATTCGCCTCTGTTCTTCTGCTGGCATATGCGGCGCTCCACATTGGGGTTGGTCTGAGAGAGATATGTCTGCATCATCTCCACACAGACCAATTCATAGGTGCTGGCAAGCGCACTTAGGTCGGGCATGGATATGAGATACTTCCGTTTCTGTGCCTCCGGCGCGCTCTGGCCGATAATGCGGTAGATCTGGGCGACAGCCCGGTTGATCTTATCCTCAAAGTTGACGGAGTTGTCTATCACATACAGGGAGGGATGCCGACTCCATGCGTTCAGGGCCATGTCATCCTTTTCTCTGGCCTCCTCAACGGTCTCATAGCGGGCGGCATTGCCGAAGGTATAGGCGAATTCCGCGCCCTTTGCGCAGGTGACAAGATGCAGGACCGCGTCGTATCCGGCCAGCACCTGCTCCTCGGTCTTCCCAAAAAAGGCCAGTGTTTTTGCAAACTGCTCGTCACTTATGTATGCCTTGTCATCCAGCAGAGCACGGTCATATATTATAAGTATTTTTTCCTCAGGGACCATTTGGGCGGCTTTCAGGGCCAGTTTCTCCTTGTGAAGCTGATCCTCTATGACATAATACTGGAAGTCCTCCATAGAGACGCAGTTGCCGAAGGGCTTTATTCCGAAGCCGGAGATAAGCTCCGTGGCAGTCTCAGGGATAGTGATAACTTTCCAGCCGTCCTCCTGCTTAAACTCCTTGAGTATACGGCTTATCAGTGTGGTCTTTCCGGCGGCGGGCCCTCCGGTGAGCACTATTCTGGTGATGCTTTTGGCCATGGGACGCACTCCCCTCAATGTGTTATAATAATGTATATATATTAGCATTAAACGTGGTCTTAATCAATACTGAGACAGTTTAAAAGGCAAATTTGCAAAAAACGGCCCAAAAAAGGGGAGAGACGGGCAAAAATTACATGTACTCGGCTGAAGATATAAGGGAAAAACAGAGCAAAAATCCTTTAGCAAAAGGCGAAATTCAGGGAAAGAACGGCAAATTTGGGGCTTAAGTGGGGAATTTCTGCCAAAAAACGCCCAAAAACCGGGTCGGTGGGCACCTCAACTCTTGACGAAAAGCTCAAGAAGATGTATTATTTAAAAGTAGTTTAATGCCTATTTATATTCCTTATAGATTGGAGGAACTTGTATGAGCATGATTCCTGAAGTGAAGTGCCGCCGCTGCGGGGAAACTTTTTCCTCAATGCGCAGCCGCTGTCCCAACTGCGGCACTCGCAGAGTGTCCCAGAGCGGGCGCACACCCGGAACCACCCCTGGAACAGTCAAAGGTACCGCCTCTTATGAGCGGGCTGAGACTAATACAAAATGGCAAATGATCTTCGGCCTGATATTGGTCGTTGCGGTTATTCTTGCAGTTATAGTCATGGTTTCCACCAGCCTCAACGGTATTGACACCGGAGTGGGGTCAAAGGTTACCCAGGCTGTTGCCACCGAAGCTATACCCACGGTGGAAGCGGCACCAACGCCGTCGCCAACGCCTACACCCACGGTGGAAAATATTGAGCTGTATAACTTCACCAATAAGATAACGAGCGACTTCACCATGCACCTGGGCGACGCGCCGGTGGAACTGAAGGCGCAGGTCTATCCGCTGGATATAACCGGAGTGACTGTGACATGGACAAGCGGAGACGAGAGTGTTCTGACTATTACGCCCTCTGAGGATACACTCAGCTGCTCTGTCCAGATAGTCGGCACAATAAATGGCGGCGTCAAGCTGACGGCGGCCTGCCTTGGCAAGGAGATCACGGTTGTTGTGTACTGCGTGGAGTAAAACGCTGGGCCAAAACCGGAACATAGCATCGTGCAGGGGTATATTTACCCCTGCACAGCTTTTACATGGGGACGCGGATAAGCGCGGAGAAAGCGGGGACCAGGCAGTACAGCGTCCGGTACAGCGGCGGGGCTTTGTGCAGGCCGCTCTATATTAAGGGAAAATTTTGTTATATTGCCACAAAGAACTTGACATTATCGCAGACATAATGTAGAATACCAATGCTGACAAAGAGATGGACGATTGGCGCAGCTGGTAGCGCATCCGCTTGACGTGCGGGAGGTCACAAGTTCGAGTCTTGTATCGTCCACCATTGGGTCCCTGAGGCTGTATAAGTTTCGGGGGCTTTTTTATACCCTTGAGGGCTGGAGCCAAAGCTGTGACAATTCGGCCTGACTGTAAACAAATACAGAGTAATTTTGCAAAAGTATTAGACATACGTATCGGATATGCATTATAATGAATACACAAGCGCTGCCAATACGCTTTGGCCGCGCTTGTATCAATTTTGGACGACATCAGCCTATGGGCGTGCCGCCATATAAAAAGAAGAGGCATCCCATAATGAGTGAAACACTCGTGACGAAACAGGAATTATTTGAAAGTGTGCCGGTACCAAAGGCTCTGGTCTCAATGGCGGGACCTACGATCATCAGCCAGCTCATAAACCTCATATACAACATGGCGGATACTATCTATATCGGCATGACCGGAGATGTGTACAAGACAGCCGCAGTGACGCTGTCCTTTACCATATTTATGATGACGGTTTCATTTGCAAACCTTTTTGGCATAGGCGGGGGCAGCCTTATAGCCAGACTCAGCGGAGTGGGCAGAAGCCGGGACGCGAAAAACGTCAGCGCTTTCAGCTTCTATTGTTCAATAGGCATTGCGCTGGTCTATTCCCTGCTGATATGGGCGTTTCTTGAACCGATTTTAAAGCTTTTGGGCGCTTCATCCGCGACGATGGGCTTTGCGCAGCAATATGTGTGGCTGGTGGTCATATTAGGCAATGTCCCGGTCGTTCTATCCATGGCCTGCGCCCATCTGATGCGGAACGCCGGGTATTCAAAACAGGCCAGCATAGGACTGAGCGGAGGAGGAATACTGAATATTATTCTGGATCCGCTGTTCATGTTTGTGCTGCTGCCTGAGGGCATGGAGGTAGTCGGCGCTGCACTGGCCACACTGCTGTCCAATGTTGCCTCTTGCGTCTATTTCATTATCGTCATGAAAAAGGTGTCTTCCACGGCAACCTTGAGTATAAGCTTCCGGGACGCCTTACATATAAAAAAGGCGGACAGAAAAAGTCTGTTTGCGGTGGGAATTCCGTCGGCGGTGCTGACAGGAATGTTCGATATTGCAAACATCTTTCTCAATTCGCTTATGGCCTCCCACGGCGATCTGGAGCTGGCCGCCATTGGAATCGTGATGAAGGCAGAGCGGCTGCCCAACGCCATCAACCTGGGCATCTGTCAGGGTATGCTGCCGCTGGTGGCATATAACTATGCCTCCGGAGACTGGAAGCGGATGAACAGCGTAATTCGCACGGCGCGGGTCTGGGGGCTTGCCATCGCCGGAGTCAGCATGGTCCTGTTTGAGATATTCGCAAAGGATATCGTGCATATCTTTTTGAGTACCTCCGCCGGGAATGCCGCGGCTGCCACTATCGGGCTTGCGGCCGTATTCCTGCGGCTGAGATGCACAGCCTCAAT
>CAYFSB010000156.1:0-4612 GCA_964345655.1 uncultured Oscillospiraceae bacterium | reverse complement strand
ATTCCGGCGGGCCGCAGGCTTCCTGCGGCACGCCGGAATGTCATAGCAATCAAATCTGCTCAGGCCATGGGGCAGGGAGACTTCTTATATGTGGCAAGGCTCACTGTCAAAAGCAGGATAAGACAGGCCAATGCGCCCGGCAAAGTGGCCCCTATGCCAAAGGGAGAGCCCAGCAGCTTCCAGACGGCGCAGACGCCGAATCCGCCCAGCATTGCCGCCATGATGCCCTGTCTGGTGGCTTTCTTCCAGTACAGCGCAGCAATGGCCGGTATGCCTGCTGCCGCCGCGTAATATGCCCAGAGGGATGTGAGAATGGTATATGCGTTATGGATATACAGCGCTATCACCAGCGCCCCCAGCGCCAGTGCCACGCTCATTATTCTGGATATGAGCAGCTCTTTTTTCTCGCTCATGTTGGGGTCAATGGTCTTGCCGATATCATGCACGGCAGTCTGCATGGACACCAGCAGGTAGCTGTCGGCGGTGCTCATCATAACGGAGACTATGCCAGCCAGCGCAAGGCCTGTGAGTCCCGCAGGCAGCGTCACCACGGCCAGCGCCGGGATAACGGCGTCGGTACTGCCATAGACTGCCTTTACATCAGGCAAAATCTGCTGGGCCGCCAGCGCCAGCACCAGAATCATTATCACGCACAGCGCATATACGGCGGTACCCCAGAACATGCCGCGCTTCGCGTCCTTCCGGCTCTTTGCGGCAAAAGCCCTCTGCCACATCTCAGCGCCCGCCATCGTAAATATAAGGTATGTGAGAATATCACCTATTATCCGGCCGTCCACCTTGGGTACAAGATAGCTGGTGTCAATATTTGAGATGAACTCTTTCACGCCGCCTATAGTGGATATGCTGGATATGGGTACCATTATGTACACAAATATGACCAACATGAAAAACTGCACCACATCCGTATATACAACGCCAAACAGGCCCGATGCGCCCGTATAGATAATAAACACCAGCGTGGCAATAAGCGCGCCCAGCTCATAGGATATGCCGAGCTTTCCGCCAAGCAGTTTTATTATTGTGGCCGTGGCCGTCACCTGTGAGGCCACCGTGCCCATCATCACGAACACTATCATCAGCGCCACGGTTATCTTCGCGGCCTTGCCGAAGCGCACCTCGAACAGCCCGGGAATGGAACTGATATTGTGCCGCCGGCCCACGTCATATATTCTGCCGGAATACGCCGAGAACAGGAACATGCCAAGCATGTACGGAAGCGCTGTCACCAGGCACTCGATCCCGTTGGTATATCCCAGACCCGCTCTGCCCATCATGGAGCTGCCGCCTATAATAGTGGCGCAGACTGTGGCCAGCAGCACCTTGCTGCCCAATGAATGGTCCGCCGTATAGAAGTCCTCGCTGTTCTTCACTCTCTTGTAGAACCTCACCCCTATCGACAACATTCCAAGCAGATACACACATATGATGACAATATCAAGGCTCGTTATGCTGCTCAAATTTCTCACCCTCCTTCTTAATATTTTCCAGCGAATTTCTGCAAATTCACCCGACTGTATTTGATTTTATATCAAAGCTTGATAATTGTCAATTATTGATATATGTTCCAATTTTGCCGTTGACTTATATTTTAACGGGGTGTATTATTGACTGGAATATGGCTTCGGAGTTTTTTTTCGGAGGTATGACGCTTTGGACGAACATAGTTCACTGGACGACGAGATTCCGCTTCTCGCTGCGCTGCCACTGCTGCAGCGCCTGGCAATGTCCAGTTTTAACATGAAGCATTTCAGCTATACGAAGACCCAGCTTACCATTTTTATGGTCTTATCCCAGTTTGATTCTCTCACTATGACCCAGGTGGCAGAATATATCTCCTCCTCCAATGAGCAGGCCACCAGAGCCGTGGCTCCGCTGGTCGATGCAGGCTATGTGGAGAGGTTTATAGAGCCGGAAAACCGCACCAAGGTCCATGTCCGTCTCACTGCCCAGGGGCATCAGTATCTTGATGAGCGTAGCCGGGAATACCATTCGGCACTCAAAAAACGCCTTGAAGCCAGTCTCAGCGATGTTGAGCGGCGGGAGCTGCGGCAGGCCGTAAACACGATTATAAAAATTATGGACAAGGTCAAATAATTTCTTTTATGGTGTGAATATGGATAAACATACGCTTAAACAGTATATGGACTCCAATCCTGACGCCAAGCTCAGGGATCTTGTGATGAAGCTTTTGTATGATGAGATCGTGGGGCTCCACATTGTGCCCGGCACAAAGCTGAACGTAAACCAGATCGCCGCCTCCCTGGGCATTTCCCGCACACCCGTGGCGGAGGCCATAGGGAATCTGTCTGAGATAGGCTTTGTGGTGTCTCATCCGGGGCAGGCAGGCAGCTTCGTGCTGGATCTGAACCTGCACGATATGATAAACCTGTACCATGTGCGCAACGCCATTGAGAGCGAGGCCGCCGCCCTCTGCGCCCACAGCGCGGACGATTCCGTTGTCCGGGAGTTGAGTCTGCTGGCAGACGCCTTCCGGGACAGCGTCATACGCCGCGACATCCGGGGCATGAAGGATACGGACATGCCTTTCCACCGGCTGATCGTGGACTCCTGCGGAAACCCCTATGTAGTTCAGACCTATGAGCAGATATTGCCGAAGCTCATTATGTACCAGTCCTCCATGATGGAGTTTGTGGGCCAGAAGGGCAATGAGAATAACCCCTGGCTGCCCAGTGTAAAATACAACCACATCTCGGTCGTGTCGGCCATACGCATGCGCATGCCGGAGCTGGCCAGCAAATCCATGGCGGAGCATATTGACGCCAGCCTTAACTTTACCAGTCTCTCCGGAGACGGCGTTGATCCCTTCCTGGCCCTCAGGAGCAAATAAGTCCGGGCGGGTCAACAGCATAGAAAAAGATGTCATTCTGAGCACAGGCGAAGAATCGTTCCCGCGGAAATATCCGCCGGGGAATGACCCTTCAGCCTGACAGCCTCAGAATGGCATCTTTTTTATCTGTTTTATACAGTCCTAATATCAGCTGTCTGTCAGTCCACGCGCTCCGTGCCCCAGAAGAACAGGGCCACAGTACCTGGACCGGTATGTGCGCCGATGGTAGTGCCCACGTAATATATCTGTACCTTGCCGTTGAGCTTTGGGAAGGTCGCCTCCACTAGGTCCGCCACCTGCCGGGCGTCATCATAGCAGGCGGAGTGGCAGATAAAGCACTTGTCGGAGTAGTCAAGGCCGTCCTGGGCGTTTTCCTCCATCTTCTTTACTATCTCTCTTATTACCTTTTTCTTGGTGCGTATTTTAAAGCGGGGAATGAGCCGACCCAGATTGTCCATATTCAGCAGCGGGCAGATCTCCAGCAGGCCTCCGAAGATAGCCGCAGTCTTGGAGATACGGCCGCCGCGCACATAGCTGGACAGGTCGGTGGAGAAAAACCAGTGGTGCAGCTTCAGGCGGTTCTCCTCTATCCAATGGGCCAGCTCCTCAGCGCTGAGTCCCTCATCCCGTTTTGTGGCCGCCGTGTCCATCAAAAGGCCATAGCCGGAGGACGCGCCCAGAGAATCAATGATATATATACTGCGCTCAGGGAAGCGCTCCTTCACTATCAGGGCCGCATTGCGGGCGGAATTAATCGTCCCCGACAGGCCGGAGGACAGGCACACATGCACTATGTCATAGCCCTGCTCCATAAAGGATGAAAAATAATCCACATACTCCGAGATATTAACCTGAGATGTGCGGGTCTCGACGCCCTTGCCCATTCTGGCATAGAACTCCTCAAAGGGCACGCTCTTGCCCAGATCGTCTGTGTATTCCACTCCGTCAATGGCAAAATGGAAGCACACATAATGTATATCCCTGCTCTCAAAATGCTCTTTTGTCAAATCGGCAGTGGAGCAGCAGCTCAAAATATAATTGCTCATTTTCTTGTATCCTTTCCTGAACTCACTTTGCTCCCCGTTTGGAAGCTGTATTCAGGATAATTTCAGCTTTGACATTTTTCAAGCTACTCATATCATCTGGCGCTCTACACGGAAAAGAACGGCAGGTAGAAAAGCTCTACGCCCTCTACCTGCCGGTATTCAGCTCTCTACAAATTGTAGAGACTTATCATTTGCTCTTGTTCTTTCTATACATTTTCGGCTTTCTGTTTATGTTGCAGCTTAAAAACACGATTATCTCCGCAGGAATAGCTATCAGGAAAAGCTGCCAGGGGTACGCGCCCGGGATCAGGCAGTAAAGCATGATAAACAGCGACAGCACAAAGGCCGCAATGACATACTGCAAATGCTTCTTCTTTTTAAACACGCATATCAAAATCATATACGTCAATATCGCAACCGGAAGCGCAATGACAAATATGCGCCACCAGATGATATCGAACAGCCACAGCGTCACAAAGGCCGTCAGCGCCGCCGTCCACACGCCGATCACCGCAATGGCGATTATAACTCCCGCGCTGTAGTTGTGGTCAGGCTCCTCCCCCTGTTCGGCAGGGGCCTCCCACTTGTCATGGGATGAAAGGATATAGTCCACAGACACGCCGAAAAGCTCCGACATCTGAGTGAGCACAAAGGCATCCGGTATGGCCTCGCCCCGCTCCCACTTGGATATGGTCTT
>CAYFSB010000155.1:0-4666 GCA_964345655.1 uncultured Oscillospiraceae bacterium | reverse complement strand
CTTGGATGCTGGTGATGCATCAGCCGTGAAGATGTGGAATTTGGCCGTAAAAGACCACGATGCGCAGGCGCTGGCCAACCAGGACATGATGATCGGCCACTTCTACGCCGCCAGCGGCGATGCAAAGTTTGCCGAGCGTTATGATTCCTGCGCCATTGCCGTTACTTCCATCGGCGGCGAGGGCGGCGGTACACTAAACATCGCCAGTGAGATTACCTACGGCGGGACCCGCACTTTGGGGACCGTGGCGAAGAGCACTACCGGCAAGATCGAGTTTACTGCAGAAGCCTAACATATGGGGCGGGAAACCGCCCCCATTTTTGAAGCATTGATAAGGGGGATTTTTTTGTGAGCGAAAATATTATTCTGATTGATTCCGGCGTTGTGACCCATACATTGCGCACAACGGATGGCAAGGAATGCAGTTACTCTTTTAATCCGCTGGATATGGCATTTTCCAAGAGCCTGTTCGCCGCCTTTGAAAAGCTGGATGCAAAGCAGGAAAAATACCAGACTGATGTGCAGAAAAACGCAGATAAGAAAGAAATTTTCAGCATTGGGGAAAAGATGGACGCAGAGATGCGCGGCATTATCAACGATGATGTGTTTGGATTTGACATCTGCGGGAAGTTGTTCGGCGGTATGAATATCTATGCCCTTGCCAACGGTTTGCCTGTATGGGCGAATCTCCTATTTGCGATGGTGGATGAGACAGACACGGCGTATGCCCGGGAGCAGAAACTGACAAATCCCCGCATTGCCAAGTATACAAAGAAGTACCACAAATGAGATACAGCCTGCCAAAATCCGTGGAACTGGGTGGAAAGGAATATGCCATTCGGTCTGATTACCGGGACATTTTGGACATTTTGGAAATGCTTTCTGATCCGGAGCTGGACAGCGCCGATAAGGCAGAGGCAGTGATGGAAATGTTTTACCCGGATTACGAGGATATCCCATACATGGAATACGAGAACGCGGTTCGGCAATGCATATCCTTTATAAATTGCGGCGAGGAAGAATGCCGGGATGAAAAGCGCCCTAAGCTCATGGATTGGCAGCAGGATTTCCCGATGATTGCAAGCCCCATAAATCGCGTGCTTGGCACGGAAATCCGCTCCCTTGAATATCTGCACTGGTGGACATTTATAGCCGCATACCAAGAAATAGGTGATTGCACCTTTGCGCAGGTGGTAAACATCCGTACAAAAAAGAGCAAAAACCAGAAGTTGGATAAAACCGAGCAGGAGTTTTACAAGCGGAACAAGCATCTCGTGGACTTCAAGCGCAGATATTCCGAGCAGGACGAAAATATTATCAAGCAATGGGTATAAAAATCCGCCCTCTTGCGAGGGCGGATGAACGCATTTTTACTTTTTCAGGTCGGCATCAATGCTGAACATTTTGGCTGTGAAGCTAATTTTGTACTGACTACCTTTGGTAACAAGGAATGTGAGCTCATTGCTCTTAACAACTCCTCGCTCAAACCTGACGGTATGTTCTCCCGGTCTCAGGTGGAACTGGACGATATTATCCAAATCAAACGCTTTTCGTTCCCCATCAACAATCAATATTGTTTTTGACTCTCCACCCTTCCTCGCACCCATTCGTACCACGGTAACATTTTGAGAGAAGTTCGCCTGGTTTTCCGGGTCAGACAGTTTCCTCAAAATCTCAGAACGCTTTTTCTCAAAGACATCATCTGGTAAGGCTCCGGATTCGTGAAGATCGTGGATTTTTTGCAAGGTATCCAGCATCTCGGTATCCGTTTCCGGTGCGGCGGGGGTACTATCCTTGGACTGGTTTGCAATATCCATCAGTTTATCGAACAACAACTTCTGTTCGCGTTGTTTTCGCTTACTTTCTCCTGGCGAGATGGGGGCGCACTCAATTACATCGGATGAGCCGTCTTCGTACTCAACCCAAAAACTGTATAGCGTATAGTTTACTGTAGTAAAAATGAGCGTATCCCGTGCCTCTCGCACTCCAAGTAGCTTTGCGCGTTTTATCCATTTCTCCTTTTTGGTCAAATGTAATGCCCCTCCCAACAACAAAATTTTAGCGTATTATATCATACGCACAGCACCTTTGCAAGTAAAAGACAAAATGGTGGTGATTTAATGGCAGATGGAACTATTATCATCAATACGGAAATTGATTCCAAGCAGGCGCAAAAAGAGCTCAATGCACTTACAAGGAAAATCTCTGGTTTATCTGAAAAACTAAATGATCTGGAAAGAGAAAAGCTCCCGCTGGTAGAGCAGTCGGCACAGCTCGGCGCAAATCTCGATTCGGCAAAAGCAACTCTTGAACATATGAAAAGCGGAGCGGAATTTTTTACATCCGACTCGATTGCAAACCAGCAAGCACAAGTGAACGCCATGCAGAAAGAGTTTGATTCGGCGGCGTTAAAGGTGGAAACGATCAATGCAAAAATCAACAAAACCGCTGCGTCTCTTGACAATGCAAAGAGAAAAGCGGGAGAACTCAGTGGGCAGCTTGCTGGAGCAAAAAATGGCACAAGAGAGTTGTCCCCCGCTGCAGAGGAAGCCGGGAAGCGATTCACAAAGCTTGGAAACCGAATCAAGGGGCTTGCAAGGCGTGTGTTTGTTTTTACGCTGATTACAGCTGCACTGCGCAAAATCAGGGAGTATATGTGGTCGGCAATCCAGACAAACACCGATGCAATGGCGGCGGTTGCCAAGCTTAAAGGTGCGCTGCGTACACTGGCCCAGCCGATTGTAAACATCGTTATCCCAGCGTTTACGCTACTCGCAAATGTGCTTACAACGGTGGTAAATACAGCTGCCCGGCTGCTATCTGCACTGTTTGGAAACACTCTTGCATCTTCTCAGAAAGCGGCTGAAAGCCTTTATGACCAGCAGAAAGCGATTGATGGTGTTGGTTCTGCCGCGAAGAAAGCCAGTAAATATCTGGCACCTTTCGATGAGCTGAACACAATGAACGGAGATTCCGATAGCTCGGGAGGGGCAAGCGCAAGCGGTGGAATCGCACCGGATTTCACAAGCACAGTCAGCAGCGGATTGACTGCCGTTGCAACCTTGTTTACCGGGATCGCCCTTCTTGCATTGGGCGCAGTGTTGACTTTTTCTGGCGCAAATATACCGATCGGCATTGCTCTGATGGTTGCTGGTGCGCTGGCGGTATATGGTGCCGCCTCCGAAAATTGGGGCCTTATTGCAGAAACTTTGCAAGGATCACTTGCGGTTATAGTGACTATTGTAGCCAGTGCTTTGCTTGCTCTTGGCATAATCCTTGTTATGACAAGCGCAAACATCCCGCTTGGAATTGGAATGATTATAGCTGGCGCTGCATCTTTGGCCGCCGTTGTTGCCGTCAACTGGGATACCATAACAAAGTTTATAAGTGACAACATAGATGTAATTGCCGGTATTGTTGGAGCCGCCTTCCTTGTACTTGGCGCCATACTTGCTCTTTCAGGCGCAAATATCCCGCTCGGAGTAGGATTGCTTTTGGTTGGCGCTGCATCTTTGGCGGCATCTGCAACCGTTAATTGGGAAGCAATCCAAAACGCAATGAAAGGGCCTATTGGCGCAGTAACTGCAATTTTGAGCGGCGCGTTGCTTGTGCTTGGCGGCGCATTGCTGTTTACTTTTGCAAATGTCCCTCTTGGGCTTGGGCTTATGGCTGCTGGAGCGGTTGGGCTTGCGACGGCGATTGTTCCAAATTGGGATGTTATAAGTAAGAAAATGCAAGGTCCCGTTGGAACGATAACAGCGATTGTCGGTGGCGCTTTGCTTGCACTTGGAGCAGTACTGCTATTTACCGGTGCAAATATCCCGTTGGGAATTGGGCTAATGGTTGCTGGTGGCGTTAGTTTGGCGGCGGCCATCGCACCCAATTGGGATTTCATCCGAGAAAAGATTAAATACGTCTGGCAAAAAATTAAAGAGTTCTGGAACTCCTATATCGCCCCCGTATTCACTGCGGCATGGTGGCTAAACCTCGGGAAAACCATTATGAACGGCTTGATCTCGGGTATTGAACGAGGCATCAACTGGGTGCTGGGCGGCGTAAGCGATATGGTAAATGGCATCACGGGTATCTTGAACAAGATCCCCGGTGTGAACATTGGCCGGGTCAATTGGGGCAATGTCCACATCCCCCGCCTGGCCCAGGGCGCTGTCATCCCAGCAAATCGGGAATTCCTGGCCGTGCTGGGCGATCAGAAGCACGGCACGAACATCGAGGCTCCCGCCGATCTGATCCGCCAGATCGTCCGGGAAGAAGTTAAAAACAACGGCGGCGGAGGAAATCATATCACAATCGTGCTGGACAGCGTGAACGGCAAGAAAATATTTGACACTGTTGTGAAAGAAAACAACGCCGTGGTGCGTGCCACCGGCGCAAGCCCGCTGGTGGTGTAAGGAGCAGCAATGGACGTATTAAAAGTTACCAAGAATTCCGGGGCGGTCGTTGTTCTGCCTGCTCCCGCCGAGATAAAATGGAGCATTTCTGACTTGGACGGCGACGGCAGCGGGCGAAATCAAAACGGCGACCTGTTCCGGGACCGTGTGGCGGTCAAAAGAAAGATCGAGTGCTCCTGGCTCCCTATGAGTTCCGCAGACATGTCGGCGCTGTTGTCAGCCGTCAGTGAGCCGTTTTTCAAACTTACATACCCGGA
>CAYFSB010000154.1:4464-4673 GCA_964345655.1 uncultured Oscillospiraceae bacterium | reverse complement strand
GAGATGGCTGCCCACCATCATGCGCAGGGAATGACCCTGCCGGACGCCATGAACGCCCTCTATGAGAAGTATGGCTGGTTTATGGAAAAGACCATTAACCTCGTGATGCCCGGACTTGACGGGCTGCAGAAAATGCAGAAGCTTATGGACACTCTCCGGGCGGAACCGATGGAGGAGATAGCCGGAGAAGAGGTCATCCGTCTTCGGGA
>CAYFSB010000154.1:0-4454 GCA_964345655.1 uncultured Oscillospiraceae bacterium | reverse complement strand
GGTCGATAAGACTCCCTTTGCCGGTTCAAATGTGCTGTATTTTGAATTGGCTGACGGCAGCAGCTTTATCATAAGACCCTCAGGCACAGAGCCTAAAATAAAGGTCTATCTGCTTATACGGGGACGTGACAGGGAGGATTGCCAGAAGCGCATGGACAAATATTTTGCCTATGCTCAGGCGCTCGGAAAATGAAAATACTGCTTGAACTGTTTTTAACTTTTGCCAAGGTGGGAGTTATGACTTTTGGCGGCGGCTATGCCATGATCCCGATCTTGGAGCGGGAGCTGGTTGACAAGAGAGGCTGGGCCACCAGCGAGGAGCTGATGGATTATTACGCTGTGGGTCAGTGTACGCCGGGGATAATTGCTGTGAACACGGCTACTTTCTTGGGGCACAATCTGGCCGGAGTGTGGGGCGGTATATTAGCAACGCTTGGAATCGTCTTTCCCTCGCTTGTGATAATATGCGTCATTGCGGGCATCCTCACGAGTTTTGCCGATATTCCTGCGGTAAAAAGTGCCTTTGCGGGCATAAGAGTCTGCGTGTGCGTGCTAATTTTCAATGCTGTTGTAAAGCTCTGGAAAGGCGCAGTCCCTGATAAGGCCGCGCTGGGGCTGTGCCTTGCGGTATTTGTGCTGTCGGTGATATTTGATGTGTCGCCGGTGGTGTATGTGCTGTTTTGCGCTGGAGCCGGCATC
Source organism: uncultured Oscillospiraceae bacterium (assembly GCA_964345655.1). GTDB lineage: Bacteria > Bacillota > Clostridia > Oscillospirales > Oscillospiraceae > Limivicinus. The sequence continues at coordinate 3,755 of CAYFSB010000154.1, read as the reverse complement.
CTGTTTACAAGGCTGGGGGTGCGGGGAAAATGATGCTGTATCTGAGATTGTTTTATGAGTTTTTCAAGACCGGCCTGTTCGCCGTAGGCGGCGGCATGGCTACGCTGCCCTTCCTATACAGCATGTCTGATTCCACCGGATGGTTTACCCACGCGCAGCTTGCCGATATGATAGCTGTGTCCGAGTCGACGCCGGGCCCTATCGGCGTGAATATGGCCACCTATGTGGGTTTTAGTACCGCCGGAATTCCAGGCGCGCTTGTTGCAACGCTTGGCCTTGTTGCGCCGTCGGTCATCATAATCCTTATTATTGCGCGGGTGCTCAAGTCCTTCCGGCAGAACAAATATGTGGATGCGGCCTTTTACGGGCTGCGCCCCTGCTCCGTGGGACTTATAGCGGCGGCAGGTCTGCTGGTGGTGAAAATCGCCATGTTTAATTTTGACCTGTATGTCGAGACAGGTGTTTTTACTGATATTTTCAACTTTAAGGCTTTGGCTCTCGCGGCAGTGCTGTTGGTGCTGACCCGCTTTGTTAAGCAGACAAAGAAGCTGCACCCAATTGTTTTTATTGCCGGCTCCGCAGCGGTGGGGATAATATTCGCGTTTTGACCCTCAGAGAAAGATAAAGCTGCCCACGTAGGCAAGTACGGCGGCTAAACATGCGCTTATGAGGCGCCCTGCAAAATGCAGGGTGCCTTTTATTTCCGTATCAGCGATCACAGACAGTGTCTGGAAATGCACGGAAATGCCGCCCCAGCCCAGCATCCATGCCGCCAGCGCCAGATTCAGCGGCTTTACGGCCAGCCCGCGCAGACTTGCAGCGCCGCTGCCCAGCTCAAAAAAGCCCGTGAGCAGCGCTCTGGACCAGTGGAGCTCCGCACCGCATAATTCCGTGAGTCTGCCGGAGAGAACCGAGAAAAAGCAGCCCGCGTCCAGAAGACCCGTGAATACTGTAAAGCACACCACAAAGCCGCAGACATTTAAAACCGATATTACCGCCTGCCGAACGCTCTCCGGCAGCGCCTGGGAAAGACTCATAGGCGCAGTCCGTAAAGCCTGTACAGGGTGCAGAGATATTGCCCGGTTCCCACGCAGCAGTATTCCTGTCAGAACTGCGGCACAAATTTGCGCCCCATAAAGCAGCAGCCCGACGGACGGGGAGGAAAAGACCCCGCCTCCCACTACACCTACGATAAAGGCGGGGCCGGAATTGTTGCAGAAGCCCAGAAGCTTTTCCGCCTCTTCCGTGCTTATGGAGCCGTTTTGCCGCATGTCGGCTATGTATGAGGCACCCATGGGGTAGCCGCCGGTAAGTCCAACAATAAGTGCCGAGGCTCCTTGCCCGGAAACATTGAAAAGCTTTGAAGCAGCGCCGGATATAAGCCTCCCAAGATATTCAGGAAAGCCCAGCCTGCTCAGAAGCGCCGACAGCACAAAAAACGGGAACAGCGACGGCAGAATAAGCTCAGAGCAGAGCCTGAGAGCGTCGCGGCAGCAGTCAATGACCTGAGCCGAGGCAGATATCAAAACCACCATGGCGCTGAGCGCGGCTATAACGGACAGTTTGTTTTTCAATGGATGCACCTCCTTGTCCATGTATCAAATTATGTTCAGGGGCATAAATTTAAACGGACAGGAGGTGGCAGCGCTGAAAAAGATGGACACACTGGCAGCGGATCTGGCCGAAAAACTTCAACTGCCTGAGGAGGCGCTGTTGGGCGCGGCGAAGCTGACTGTCACGGCCGGGCGCCGTGCGCTCATCGAGAACCACAGGGGCATTTTGGAGTATGGAACGGAGCACATGGTCGTGAGCACAGGCAGAGGAAAAATAAGCATAAACGGGGATAATCTAAGCCTGCTGGCCATGAACAAAAACGAGCTTCTGATCAGCGGCCGACTCCAGAGCGTGGAATGGGAATAGATTATGAGGAAAATATATGAGCGAATAAGAGGCACAGTCAGGGTGGAGCTATGCGGCGCGTTTCCGGAGGCGGTGCTCAATATCTGCGCAATAAATGCCGTGGTGCTCTGGGAACTGGAATGCGTAAACCAGTATACACTCAGGGTGACAGTATATGAAAAACAGCTTGACGAGCTGAGAGCTGCCGCAAAAAAGAGCATGTGTGAGATGGCGGTACTTGAACAGAGAGGGGGGAGCAGAAACCTGGACTTCCTCCGGCGGCGCATGTGGCTTCTCACGGCGGCGCTTATTATGGTGGGGATATTGAGCCTGTCGTCTCTTTTTATATGGGAGATAGATCTGCGCGGCTGCGACAGGCTTACAGAGGGCCAGGTGCTCAGGGCGCTGTCCGACTGCGGCGTGGAGCAGGGCAGCTTCTGGCCCACTATGTCGGCGGATCTGGTGCGCAGCAAAATGATGACGCTTTTGCCTGAGCTGGGCTGGATGATGGTAAATATAAGCGGCTCAAGGGCCATTGTGCTCATTTCCGAACGGCAGGAAAAGCCGGAGATATATCTTGAGAGCCAGGCCTCTGATATCGTTGCAAAAAAAACGGGGATAATCACAAGGATGTCTGTTTTAAACGGAAAGCCCCTTGTGAGCCGGGGCCAGTCGGTCCTGGAGGGAGAGACCTTGGTCAGCGGGGTCATGGACAGCATAACAAATCCACCCCGCTATGTTAATGCCCAGGCTCAGGTCATTGCCGACACATGGTATGAACTCACAGCTGTCTGTCCCGCGCAGCAGACGCTGAAAACTGAAAAAAAGCTTAGTTACAGCCGCTTTGCCCTTAAATTTGGAAAAAACAGAATAATTTTTTATTTTTCCAGTGGAAAGGATATTGACGAGTGTGATAAAATCGTATATGAATATACTTTAGGCATTGACGGCCTTTTTGCGCTGCCTGTGACGGTAGTGAGAGAGCAGATGCAGTACTGGGAAAAGAGCCCGGAAGAGTATGAAGGCGTGGAGGCTATGAAGCAGCGGCTATATGAGCTCTTGCAGGCGCAGGTGGACGGAGAGATAATCTCCTGCGAATATTCCAGCGCCGTCTCGGATGAGCTTGTTTATGTAACGCTCAGCGCTCAATGCAGAGAGAATATTGCCCTGAATATGGATATTGCACAGGGGGAGGCGAATATATCCGTCTCCGCCGTGAAAGGATTTACCTGATGATAGAGAAGACCATAGAAGTAGAGAGAATGGAGCACGTAATAAGCGTTTTCGGGTCATTTGACCAGAATCTGCGTATTATTGAAAACGAGCTGGGTGTAAAGGTACTGGACAGGGACAATATGATCCATGTCTGCGGTGAGGCTGAAGATGTGATGCTGGCGGAGAAGGCCATAAACGGGCTTCTGACGCTGGCGGCAAAGGGCGAGAATATAGACGCGCAGAACGTGCGGTATATTCTAAAGCTGGTGTCGGAGGGCAAGGAGACCAAAATAGGCGAGCTTGCCGGGGACGTCATCTGCATCACCGCCAAAGGCAAACCGATCAAGCCCAAGACCCTTGGTCAGAAGAGCTATTGCGACGCCATCGCAAAGAACACCATAACGCTGGGCATAGGCCCCGCCGGCACAGGCAAGACTTATCTTGCGGTGGCGGCGGCGGTGGCGGCGTTTCGGGCGGAGGAGGTCAACCGCATTATCCTCACAAGGCCTGCGGTGGAGGCCGGGGAGCGGCTGGGCTTCCTGCCGGGAGACCTGCAGAGCAAGGTGGACCCGTACCTGCGTCCGCTGTATGACGCGCTGTTTGATATGCTGGGTGCGGATACCTACCAGAAATATCTGGAG
>CAYFSB010000153.1:0-4699 GCA_964345655.1 uncultured Oscillospiraceae bacterium | reverse complement strand
CAATTCAGAACCCGTTAGAAAGTTCTGAATTGTGCATGATTGGACGTGAAGAGGGGACTCCCGTCCCCTCTTCACAATCTCCCCATGCAATGGGCTACACTCACGCATAGGTTTGTCTACAGTCTGGGACGGCTGACGGAAAATATCCGTTAGCCGTCTCTTCTTTTGCTTGCCGGAAGCGGACAAAAATGCTATGCTCATATAAAAGTACAATTTGGAGGCGCCAGATGACTGAGAAGCTATACTATAAAGACAGCCACATCCATGAATTTACGGCCGTAGTGACCGGCTGCCGGGAATATAAGAACGGCTTTGCCGTGACCCTTGACCGCACGGCCTTTTTCCCTGAGGGCGGCGGACAGCTGGCCGATACCGGCACCATAGGCGCCGCACGAGTCAGCGATGTGCACGAAAAAGACGGGGAAATACTGCACTATACGGATATGGCGCTGCCAGCGGGGGAGAGCCTGAAGTGCAGTCTGGACTATGAGCAGCGGCGCCGGCGTATGCAGAACCACTCAGGCGAACACGTGGTCTCCGGACTTACCCACAGCCTGTACGGGCTTAACAATGTGGGCTTCCATATGGGCGCAGAGTGTATGACCATAGATTTCGACGGGGAGCTGGGACAGGAGGAGCTTACGCGCATCGAAACGCTGGCAAACCAGGCCGTGCGGGATAATGTGCCCATATCCACGTCCTTTCCGGACAGAGATACACTGGCGGCGCTGGATTACCGCAGTAAGCTTGAACTCACCGGGGAGGTGCGCATAGTGCGCGTTGAGGGCATAGACTGCTGCGCCTGCTGCGCGCCCCATGTGGCCCAAACGGGCGAGATAGGGCTGATTAAAATTCTGGACGCGGAGCGGCACAGGGGCGGGGTGCGTATAAGCCTTGTCTGCGGCATGGATGCCCTGGACAATTACCGCCGCCGGCAGGACAGTGTGGCCGCCATATCCGCCCTGCTCAGCGCAAAGCGGGATGAGACGGCAAAGGCCGTGGAGCGGGTACTGGGCGAGCAGGAGCGGCTCAAGGAGAAAATAGCCGGCCTTAGTATGGAGCTTGTCCGGCTCCGGGCGGCGGGCTATGAGTACAGGCCGGGGAACATCTGCGTTTTTGACACTGCTCTGGACGAGATCGCCCAGAGGGAGCTGATAAATCTGCTGATGGAAAAGTGCTCCGGCTATGCGGCGCTCTTCTGCGGAAACGACGGGGATGGCTACCGCTATATCATAGGCAGCAGAAGCGTGGATTTGCGGGCAATGGCCAAAAGTATCAACGCAGGCATAGCCGGAAAGGGCGGCGGAACGTCCTCCATGATACAGGGACGGGCCGCCGCAGAGGCCGAGATAATACAAAAATTTGTTGAAACTATATCCGTTTAGACAAATATAACTAAATTGTATAACAATTGTATAAATATAATCACGAGATTTGGGCAAAATTGCCGAATAATTATTTGACAATTATATGACAGTTTGTTAAAATAGGAGCGTGAAAGTGGGCAAATATATGCCCGAAAATGGAAACAAAATATGGGGGGTTATCTGTGAAAGATCTTAAACACTTGATCTACTTTGAGAATCTGCTTCAGGATGCCAATAATGAGCTTGTCCAAAAGGCAAAGTCTGAGGGTAAGTATGCAATTGGCTACACATGCTATTTCATGCCTGAGGTACTTCTCGACCTGCCCGGCTGCTTCTCAGTCAGACTGAGAGCACCGCGCTGCACTTCTCCTGATGTTGCCACCTACTATATGTCCGCTCGCGTGTGCCACTATGGGCGCAGCCTTTTTGAGCGGGCACTGGAGGGCGGATACAATTTCCTGGATGCACAGATGGCGACGGAGACCTGCACGGTCACCTGCCGTTTTCAGGAGCACCTGCAGAGAATGGACGTTATCAAAAACGACAATTTCTTCTGCGAATTTTCCGATGTACCCTTTAAGAAGACCGAGAACAGCGTTGTTCACTACCGTGAGCAGCTCCGTGCCCACGTGTTGAATAAGCTCAACGAGCACTTTGGCATCGACGTGTCCGATGAGGCGCTGATGAAGACCATTGAGCAGCACAACGAGGTCTGCCGCCTGATAAATGAGATAGGAGACTACCGTAAAAAGGATATCCCCACCATCACAGGCTATGAGTTCCATGTAATACAGCTGGTCTCTCTTGTCTGCCCCAAGGAGCATATCCTGCCCTATCTGCGCGAGACAGCCAAAGAGATGAAGACCCGCAAGCCGGATGCCAAGTGGCCCTTCCGCTGCAAGGTGGTTCTGGCAGGCTCCGAGAACGACGACCCGGAGTTTACAAAGCTCATCGAGGGCTGCGGCGCGGAGGTCGTGTGTGACAGATATTGCTACGGCGCGGTTGAAAGCCGTCAGCCAATAGTTGTCAATCCCGGTCAGGACCCGCTGGATGCCATAGCCAGGCATTATCTGGAGACCAGCAACTGCCCCCGTTTCATGCCGCAGGATATTATGCGCCAGAGAAAGCAGCGCCTTGCGGATCTGGTGAAGGAGTACAATGCGGACGGGCTTATCGTGGCCTCCAACAAGTTCTGCGAATACTGGAGCTATGAGCGCGTTGTGGACACCGTGGTCATTAATCGCGACTTCGGTATTCCGGTGTGCTCCATAGAGAAGGAATACATAAACACCGCCTCAGGTCAGCTCCGTACCCGTTTCCAGGCATTCGTAGAGAGTGTCGAGATCAAGAAGATCCAGGAGGGCAAGTGAAATGACTATTAATAAGAAAAACATTGATGTCAAAAAACTGGCCAAGGATTTCTGGTATGGCAAGCCCCACGGCGAGCGCCGGCTGGGCGAGCTGTATGAGGATAAGACGGGCCTGTATAAGCACAGAGAGTGGCGCGGCGTCAAGGACACCATGTACTATTTCTACATGATATGGCTTTATAACTATATCAACATGGTGGCCGACATAATGAAGTTCAACGGGCCGGTGAATTTTGCCAAGGGCGTATGGAGATACCGCTGGATCGGCCAGACCTATCTGCCGGTGCTCCACTGGTTTGACCGCGGCCTTGAGGGTATGCGCGGCGAGGCCATGAAAGCCTCCGCTTGGCACTACAGGGCAATGGTCTGCGAGACCATCCGCCAGTTCCAGCGCATGTTTGCCGCCGATACAAAGCTCCACGGCGGGAAGAAAAATGACATGTGGTACCACACCATGGCCCATAATGAGACCGTGTGGGGCGGCGTGTTCTACCCCTGGACAGACAAGTTCGACAATGTGGCCATGGAGATGATCCCCTATTTCGTCACCTGCCATGTCAACTCCCACACTGTGCATAACTATATCGACGCCGTCCAGTCCATCGGCCTGCCCGGCGACCCCTGCCCCATGTGCCAGGCGGAGTCCGGACTGTTTGTCCAGGACGATATGCCCGACTATTCCCCCTTCCTTGTGACATCCAACGAGGCCTGCGACGGGTCCGTCGCCACCTCCATATTGCAGGACTGGTTTTATGACAAGCCCCTGTTCGCTCTGCCTCAGCCCATGCAGTTTGACGATCCGCTGGTGCAGCAGCACTGCCGCAGAGAGATCGAGGAGTGCTGGAGATTCATTGAGGAGCAGACCGGTGTGCCCTTCAACTGGGATCAGCTTGTGTACAAGCTGGAGCGCCAGAACCAGCTTCAGAATTTTGAGCGTGAGAAGTGGGAAGTGGCTGGAAAGACGGACTATTATCCCATCAACGGCGTGGCTCAGGCACTCTACCGCATCTACTACACTCAGGACGGCGACAGGCAGATCTGGCACGACACCGACGCCAAGGTCCGCAAGATCATGGAGCGCTGCGTCAGCAAGAAGATCAATTCCTTCCCCAAGACCCGCCACAGAGTCATCGCCTGGTCCTGCGCGCCGCTGTACTATTCCAACTGGTGCACCTGGGCCTACAACTGCTGGGGCCTGAACACCATAATTAATATGGACTCGCTGATGTTCGACATGACCGTGCGTACAGACACCTATGACCACTGCCTTGACGATATGGCCACCTACCACATGTGGGCGCCCATGCGCCGCATGGCCGTCGGCGGAATGAACCACATCTTTGAGCTGTGGGAGAATATGGAGAAGTTCAACTGCCAGTTCGTCATGATGTATGACCAGCTCCAGTGCAAGGGCATGCAGGGCGTACACGGTCTCTTCGAGGATGAGTTCCGCGAGAGAAATATCAACGCCATATGGCTGCCCCATGCGCTGCCCGACAGCCGCACTGTTTCCCGCTCCGAGATACGCCGTATCATCAACGACTATATGACCACTGTTATGCACGAAGAGCCGCTGGATCCGTCTCTGCTTGACTTTGACGATTCTATGGGCTGGTAATAGGAGGAGAGAACATGAAAAAATGCAAGTGCAAAGGCGGATGCAAGGTTCGCAAATTCATAGGCAAGCTCATCGGCATCACAGTTCTGGCAAATGTTGCGCTGTTCGTGGTTTTCTTCTTTGATCTTGACGGCAAGCTGCTGTTCAACGTGGTAGAGCCGTTTTTGAAGAACCACTATGATAATATGGAGCGCAAAGACACCCTCAAGAGCCCGTACGACATGGACAAATATCCGTCCTACGAGTACTGAGTTTTACTTTATTACATTAAAACGGAGGCATACAGAAGAATGAAGTACTTTGGCGGCTGCGACGTAGGATCAACCTACACGAAGGCAGTAATA
>CAYFSB010000152.1:4473-4708 GCA_964345655.1 uncultured Oscillospiraceae bacterium | reverse complement strand
CCTTGGGGCGCGAAGGGTGCGGGGCGAGGCGCCGGTGGAGGCCGGGCTGTATCTTCACGGCTCATTTGCCGCCACCGGCCGGGGCCACGGCACCGACAGGGCGCTTATAGCCGGTCTTCTGGGCATGGCCCCGGATGACGGGCGTATACCCGAAAGCTTTGAACTGGCAGCTGCGGCAAGACTCCGGTTCTCATTCAGCGAAAAGCAGCTGAAGGGCGCGCATGCCAACAGCGTA
>CAYFSB010000152.1:0-4463 GCA_964345655.1 uncultured Oscillospiraceae bacterium | reverse complement strand
CATTGCCGCCTCAATAGGCGGCGGGCGTATACAGGTGCGTGAGCTTGACCGGATGCCCCTGTGCTTTTCCGCCGAGCAGCCCACGCTCATAGTGAAAAACGAGGATCAGCCGGGCAGCGTGGCCGATGTGTCAAGGGTGCTGGCAGAGCTGGGCATAAACATCGCCACCTTTCAGGTGAACCGAAGCTCCAGAGGCGGCGTGGCCATTATGGTCATCGAGTGCGACGCGCCCATCCGGGAGGAGACTGCGGAGCATATCCGCCGGATACCCGGCATTTTGAACGCCGTGTGCGTCAATCCAGACTGAGGAGGGATAAAATGGCGATTTTCGATTCGGTTTCAGAGCTTTTGGACAGCTGTAAGGAGCGGGGTCTTCCCCTGTGGGAAACCGTAATGCTGTCCTCCGCCAGAGAGACCGGCATAAGTGCCGAAAGCTCGTGGGAAAAAATGGCGCTGCGCCTTGACGCCATGCGGCAGGCCGACCGCTCATATTCTCCCTGTCAGCGCTCCCGCAGCGGTCTGTCCGGAGGGGACGCGGAAAAAATGAGGCTTCAATATGAGTCCGGCCGCTCCATAAGCGGAGAGTTTATCGGCGAGATCATTGCCGCAGCACTGCGCATGGGCGAATGCAACGCCTGTATGCACCGGATAGTGGCCGCGCCCACGGCGGGCTCCTGCGGCGTTATCCCCTCTGTGCTGCTGCCCTACGCAGGCCGCTTTCACACGCCCGACGAGGAGCTTATAAAGGCCCTGTATGTGACGGCCGGTTTTGGGGCCGTGATAGCCAGCCGGGCCTTCATATCCGGCGCGGAGGCGGGCTGTCAGGCGGAGGTAGGCAGTGCCGCGGCCATGGCCGGGGCAGCGCTGGTGTATCTCCACGGCGGCAGCCCCCGGCAGATGGCAAACGCCGTGGCCATAGCCCTGAAAAACATGATGGGCCTTGTGTGTGACCCGGTGGCCGGTCTTGTGGAGGTGCCCTGCGTCAAGCGCAATGTGGCCGGCGCGATGAACGCCCTCTCCGCGGCAGAGCTGGCATTGGCGGGCATAGAGTCCCGCATACCCCCCGACGAGGTGATAGACGCCATGGCCGCTGTGGGCGAGGCGATGCCCGCTTCTCTGCGCGAAACCGGTCTGGGCGGAGTTGCCGCCACACCCACCGCAGTGAAATTCCGGGAGGACTTTTTTGGGAAAGAATAAAAAAGATCGTGTGAGGCTCTAATGTCTCACACGATCTTTTTGTGGATCAGTCCAGATAAGTTCCCACATCGGTTTGATTATATTGCTTGATTATTTTTACAATGACGGAATTATCAGGCTGGACCGTCTCTTCAATAATCTTGTATTTGGTCCCGCTGTGTCCAAGCGTGGCCTTATAAGTCTCCACTTCATTCTTTACAAGCTTTGCCGCCTGCTCGCGGCCCACGTCATCCTTGGTAAGAAAATGCAGCGTCTGGCATATACAGGCGGATTTTACTCTTTTCATTTTTCCCTCCATATGTTATTTTTTCATGGCAATTATGTGGCTATCACTGGGTTTGGCTTAATTTTACAGCATAAAATCATTGTATTTCAAGGGCGGTTTTTAACAAAAAAGCCAGCGGTGGTATTTGGTGATTTTAACGTTTTTCCCTTTCTGCGGCAAATTCCGCTTTGACAAAAGCAAACCACGTCTGTATAATTCAGAAGAATTAATTTTTATAAAACAGTGTGTTGCCCTGTAGGCGTAAATCCAGCTGACAGGGCAGCACACTGTTTTTGCATTTTTTTGGAGGCAAGATGAACCATTCACAAAACCCTATGGAATCTGAGCGGGTCGGCAAGCTTATGCTGAAATATGCCGTTCCCTGCGTAATCTCTCTGCTGGTTGGCGCGCTGTATAACATTGTCGACCAGATTTTTATCGCAAACGCCTCGTATCTGGGTTAAAACGGCAACGCGGCCAACACGGTGGTCTTCCCACTGACGGTGGTGGCGCTGGCAGTTGCCGTGATGCTGGGAGATGGCTGCTGCGCGTTTGTGAGCATCAGCGTAGGCGCCCATGACACGGAAAAAGCCCACCGGGGCGTGGGCAACACTATCGTACTGACGCTGCTTTCAAGTTTCGTTATAACAGGGCTGTACCTGTTATTCGATGACGAAATTCTCATAGCCTTCGGCGGAAATATAAATGAAGAGACCTTTCGCCTGGCGAAGGAGTACTTCTTTTATATTACGCTTGGCATCCCCTTCTATATGTTCGGTCAGGCAATGAACCCTGTCATACGTTCTGACGGCAGTCCCCGCTTTGCCATGCTCGCCACCATATCCGGAGCTATGGCAAATATAGTTCTGGACCCAATATTTATCTTTCCGCTGGGCTGGGGCATGCGGGGAGCGGCAGTGGCCACTGTCATCGGCCAGATCATCACGGCGGCGCTTTCGCTTATCTATATCTGCCGCATGAAGCAGCTAAGGCTCACTATCCAAAGCTTTGTACCGGGCCGCAGGATGATCCTGCGCATGCTCTCTCTCGGTGTGTGCAGCCTTATGTCGCAGATCTCGATCGTTGCATGTATGGCCGCCAGCAACAACATGATATATAAATACGTCGCTGTTGACCCGGTTTTCTCTCAGGTTCAATATTCTCAGATACCCATGGCTGTTGTGGGCATAGTGATGAAATTTTTTCAGATCGTCATCTCGGTGGTAGTGGGCATATCCGCCGGCTGTATCCCCATTGTGGGCTACAATACCGGCGCCGGGCAAAAAGGCAGGAACCGGGAGCTGCTTACAAAGCTGCTAATATCCGAAGCTCTGGTAGGTGCCGCCGCCATGGTTTTGGCGGAGTTTTTCCCGAAACAGCTCATCGGCATCTTTGGCGCGGCAGGCGAGAGCATATTGTACACCCAATTTGCCGTCAGGGCCTTCAGAATATATATGTGCGCAGCTGTGTTCTCGTGTATAAACAAGGCCACCTTTATCTTTTTGCAGGCCATGGGACAGGCGCTTGCCTCAACACTGCTCTCACTATTAAGAGAGATAGTGTTCGGCGTTGGCTTTACGCTGCTGCTTCCGGTATTTCTGGGGCTGGACGGCGTGCTATTCACTATGCCCGTGTCCGAACTTCTGACCTTTGCCGCCTCTGCGACGGTGTTGTCGTCAATATACAAAAAACTGCGGGCATGACCCGCAGTTTCAATTCGTCGGCAAAGTCCTGCGGACTTTATCGACGAGAAAGCTGCACTGCGCTCTGTGCCTCAACGTCCGCCTGCGGCGAACATTTCGACCCTCGCTCCGTGAGAAGTGTTTTCTCCAACGTACACGCCGCCGGAGAAAACGATTAAAATAATTTTTCGCCTGCGGGCGAAAAACTCTGCGAGGCTTTATTTGCAGAAAAACTGCGGGCATGACCCGCAGTTTTTTTATATTTATTTCGCGGTCAGTCCGCCACCAGATTTTTTACCCATTTGCGCTTTTTGACCAGATAATAGCCTATGCAGCACTTTATCAGATCCAGCGCCTGTACCACTATATACATCGGCAATATGTGCAGGGAGGTATATCTGGACAGGTAGAAGGCCACCGGGATGGACAGCACCCACACAAAGGCGCAGTCGAAAACAAAGGTGATTATGGTTTTCCCGCCGGAGCGCAGAGTGAAATAACAGCTGTTCGTAAAGGCATTGAGCGGCATCATGGCGGCGCTCACCATCAGAAGTCTGGCGGCAATGCCTTTGACTCCCTCGGTGGTGTTGTATATCTCCGGCATCAATGGCGCCAGCAGCGCCATAACGACGCCCACGCCAAAGCTCATGACCACTGAAAACGCTATCAGCTTTGCGTCCTCGTCCACTGCCCGCTCAAGCTCTCCCGCTCCCAGAAGCTGGCCCACTATTATCGACACCGTTGTGCCCATGGCCAGAAACGCGCAGAAGAACAGGTTCGACACCGTGCTGGATATGTTGACCGCCGACACCACCTCAAGCCCTCTGAGAGAATAGCACTGGTTCAGCACCGTCATGCCGCCGGACCAGAGCACCTCGTTCAAAAGCAGCGGCGTGCCCATAATGGCCACCTGCTTTGCCAATTGCCCCGGAACCTTGAAGGATTTATACGCCCCCGTTATGTACGGGTTTTTGTCCGCGTGCCTGTGGGTCCAGGAAATAACGATAAAGCACTCCACAAATCTGGACAGCACCGTGGCGATCGCGGCGCCCACCACCAGATTCACACCAACCGCCACAAGCCCCGCCTTCATGGGCAGCATGGTCTCCCCGGTCTCCCTGAGGGTGCTGGCGTAGACCTGCATAATCGCAAAGGGCAGCATCTGCAGCAGCATCACTTTCAGATAGTCCCGGCCATAGGCCAGAGTGGCGGCCAGGTCCAGGTTTTCCTCGCCCTGATGGAGAAACAGCCCTATAAGCTCATCTCCCCAGCCTAGTAACACCGCCATGAAAACCACAAGCGAGCCTATGGCTATATAA